>CAMJYF010000154.1 GCA_946409885.1 uncultured Clostridia bacterium
AAGTCCATCCTGTTCATCTCCCACAAGCTGAACGAGATCATGGCGGTGGCGGACCGCTGCACCGTGCTGCGCAAGGGCAAATACATCGGCACCGTCAACGTGAAGGATACCACCGTGGAGGAGCTTTCCGCCATGATGGTGGGCCGCAACGTGAACTTCCACGTGGAAAAGCAGCCCGCCAAACCCGGCGACGTGGTGCTGGAGGTCTCCCACATGACTGTGGCCAGCAAGCTCCACAAAAACAACGCGGTGAAAGACGTTTCACTGCGGGTGCGCGCGGGCGAGGTGGTATGCGTCGCGGGCATCGACGGCAACGGCCAGACGGAGTTCGTCTACGGCCTGACGGGGCTGGAGCCGCTGGTTTCCGGCAGCATCCGGCTGCTGGGCAAGGAGATCTCCCACCGGTCCATCCGCAAACGCAACGTGGAAGGAATGGGCCACATCCCGGAGGACCGCCACAAGCACGGGCTGGTGCTGGATTATCCGCTGGAATACAACATGGTGCTGGAGCGGTATTTTGAGCCGGAATTTACCTCCGGGGCCGGTTTTTTGAAAAAAAAGAACATCCGCGCCTACGCGGAAAAGCTGATTGAAACCTATGACGTGCGCTCCGGTCAGGGGCCGGTCACCCCGGCCCGCAGCATGAGCGGCGGCAACCAGCAAAAGGCCATCGTCGCCCGGGAGATCGACCGGGACCCCCGCCTGCTGATCGCCGTGCAGCCCACCCGGGGGCTGGACGTGGGCGCCATTGAAAACATCCACAGGCGCATCATCGAGCACCGGGACGCGGGCAACGCCGTGCTGCTGGTTTCCCTTGAGCTGGACGAGGTGATGGACGTGTCCGACCGCATCCTGGTGATGTACGAGGGCGAGATCGTGGGTGAGCTTGACCCCAGACAGACCACCGTGGAGGAGCTGGGCCTTTACATGGCCGGGGCAAAGAGAGACGAGGTGAACGCGGAATGAAGAACCTGTTGAAAAAAGACGGCGTGCAGTCGCTGATCGCCTCGCTGATCTGTATCCTGCTGGGGCTGCTGATCGGCTATATCGTGCTGCTGTTCATCAATCCCACCGGCGCGGGAGAGGCCATACTGGAGGTCGTCAAAAACTTTTTCCACTACTCCAAGCCTTCGCTGCAGCTGAAAAACTTCGGCAACACGCTGGTAAAGACCGCGCCGCTGCTGATGTGCGCCCTCTCCGTGCTGTTCTGCTACAAGGTGGGGCTGTTCAACATCGGCGCCGCCGGGCAGTACGTGGCGGGCTCCTGCGCCGCCATCTACTGCGCCCTCAAGCTGGGCTGGGGCTGGCTGCCCTGCCTGCTGGCGGCCGTTGTGGCCGGGGCGGTGTTCGGCGTGGCCGTGGGGCTGCTGAAGGCCTGGCGCAATGTGAATGAGGTCATCTCCGGCATCATGCTGAACTGGATCGGCCTGTACCTGGCCAACATGCTGCTGAGCAATGTAAAGGAGGTGGCCAGCCCCTACACGCTGCACATCAAAACGGAAGCGACCGGAGCGCTGCTGCCCTCGCTGGGGCTGGAAAAGCTCTTTAACGGCAACCAGTATATCACACTGGCCATACCGCTGTCCGTGCTGGCCGCGATCGCCATTTCGGTGGTGCTGGACCGCACGAAATTCGGCTATGAGCTGAAGGCCACAGGCCTGAACCGCAACGCCGCCCGCTACTGCGGCATGGCGGAAAAACGCAATATCATCGTGTCGCTGGCCATCGGCGGGGCGCTGGCCGGTCTTGGCGGGGCGCTGCTGTACCTGACGGATTACGAGCAGTGGCTGTGCACCGGCTCCTCCGTGCCCGGCATGGGCTTCAACGGCATCGCAGCCGCGTTTCTGGGCGGGCTGAACCCCATCGGTACCGTCTTCTCCTCTTATTTTATCCAGCATATCACGTCGGGCGGCGCGTTTGTGGACAAGACCATGTACTGCTCGCAGATCTCCGACCTGATCTCCTCCATCATCATTTACCTGTGCGGCTTTGTGCTGTTCATCAAATACGCCATGAACAACATGATAGCCAAGCGCGAAAACCGGGCTGCGCAGGCTGTTTCCGCCGGAACAGAGGACGCGGAAAAGAAAGGAGGCGAGGCGTAATGTTACTGTTGCTGCAATACACGCTGATCTTCGCCTCCGTGCTGATCCTTGTGGCGCTGGGCGGCTGTGTTTCGGAACACTCCGGCGTTATCAACCTGGGGCTGGAGGGCATTATGGTCATGGGCGCCATGGGCGGCGCGCTGACGCTGCGGGCCCTCTCCTCCGGCACGTCTCCGCTGCTGACCGTGCTGCTGACGCTGTGCGCCGCCGTGCTGGTGGGCGTGGTCTACTCGCTGCTGCTGGCGGTGGCCTGCGTCAGCTTCAAGGCGGATCAGACCATTGTGGGCACCGCCGTCAACATGCTGGGCGTGGCGGCCGCCACGGTCATTGTCAAGGCGCTGAACACCGCCGCCAACCCGGACGACGTCTCCTCCGCGGTACAGTACGCCGCCACCAAAAAGGCGTTCCTGAAGAACATCGGCGGCTTTGAGTTCAACTGGTTCATGGTCATCGCCCTGCTGGCGCTGGCGGCCGTCTTTGTGCTGCTGTACAAAACGAAATTCGGCCTGCGCCTGATGGCCTGCGGCGAGCATCCGCAGGCGGCGGCCAGCGTGGGCGTGAACGTATACAAAATGCGCTATGCGGGCGTGCTGCTCTCCGGCGCGCTGGGGGGCCTGGGCGGCATCTGCTATATTCTGGCCGGCACCTCCGAATGGCGCTTTGAAAACGGCGTGGCGGGCTTCGGCTTTCTGGCCCTGGCGGTGATGATCTTCGGCCAGTGGAAGCCCCAGCGCATCGCCCTGGTGGCGCTGCTGTTCGGCTTTTTCCGGGCGCTGAGCAACGTGTACTTCGGGTTCGACTGGCTGGTGAAGGCCAATATCCCCGGGGCGGTCTACAACATGATGCCCTACGTCATCTCCCTGCTGGTGCTGGCGTTCACCTCCAAGCGCAGCCGCGCCCCCAAGGCGGAGGGCATCCCGTACGATAAGGGGATGCGGTAACCCGCCGTGGCTGTCCTATGAAAGACGTATTCTATTTCCTGTCCGTCGCGCCGCTGCTGCGGGAGGAGGCCTTGTTCCTCCGCGCCTTTTCGTCGGTGGCGGACGCCGACCGGCGGCAGCGGATCGAACGGATCCGTTCCCCGCGGGAGCGCTGCCTTTCCCTGGGCGGCACGCTGCTGCTGCAAAAAGCGCTGCGGGACGCGGGGGCGGAGGGGGCCGCGCTGGCTTACGGAGAACACGGCAAGCCGTACCTGGCCCACCGGTCTTCGCCGCGGTTCAATCTCTCCCACTCGGGGGACTACGCTGTCTGCGTCCTGTCGGAAGACCCGGTGGGCTGCGATATCGAACGCGTCAGAGACGTTCCGCCCGGCGTGGCGGCCCGCTGCTTTTCCCCGGAGGAAAACGCGGCGCTGGCGGCCTGCGCCGATCCCGCCGAAAGGGAAGCGCTGTTCTTCCGTTTCTGGACCCTGAAGGAAAGCCTTCTGAAGGCGGTGGGCTGCGGCATCTCCCTTCCGCTGTCTTCCGTCTCTTTCGATCTGTCTGGCAGTGAACCGGCCGTCCGGCAGCAAATCGCCCCGGGGCCCTTTTTCTTTCGGGAATACGGGGAGCTGCCCGGGTACCGTGTGGCTCTCTGCCGACAAAAGGACGGCTCCTTCCCGCCGCTGCTTCCGCTGGATTGGACGCAGACGTTGTGAGAAGATTTGTCGAAATAAATTGAAAAAGCATATTTACACCCGCTTTGGAATTTAGTATAATAAATTATACTATACTCTCAATCGGGTGGTTTTTGTCTTATGAAAATCAATTCCTATATGCCCGCCCGGATCGTCAGCGGGAAAAACTGTCTTACCGAAAACGCCTCCCTGCTGGCGGCGCTGGGCAAAAAATGTCTGATCGTCACCGGCGGCCGCAGCGCCGAAGCCAGCGGCGCGCTGGCGGATTGCCTCGCCGCGCTGGAAAGCGTTGGCGTGACGAGCGAACGCTATGGGAAGATCGCCCCCAACCCCACGGTGGAAAGCTGTTACGAAGCGGGCGCGCTGGCCCGGGAATGCGGCGCGGATTTCATCGTCGGCATCGGCGGCGGGTCCGCCCAGGACGCGGCCAAGGCGGTGGCCATCTTCGCCGCCAATCCTTCCATGGACGTGATGGCGATCTACACCCGTTCCATCCCGGCAAAACGGTTGCCGGTGGCGCTGATCGGCACCACTGCCGGAACGGGCAGCGAGGTGACGGGCGTCAGCGTGCTGACCGCCGGGCAGACGGGCCGCAAAAAGAGCATCTCCGGCGCGGACTGCTACGCGGCGGTCTCCTTCTGCGATTACCGCTACACCCTTTCTGTTCCCTTTGATACCACGGTCTCCACGGCGCTGGACGCCTGCTGCCATGCGGTGGAGGCGTATCTGGCCGCCTCCTGCAATGATCTGGTGGCGCTGTATGCCTTAAAGGCTGTCGGCCTGCTGCACGGCTTCGTCGGGGCCCCGTCGCCGGAGGCGCTGACGGAGGACCTGCGGGAGCGGCTGTATATCGGCTCGCTGTACGCGGGGCTGGCCATCAACATCGCCGGAACGGATTTTCCCCACACGGTGGGCTACTATCTCACGGAAACCTACGGCGTGCCCCACGGCAAGGCCTGCGCCGTGTTCATGCCCGTGCTGATGGAACGGGCAAAAAAATATTGCCCCGAAAAACTGGGGGCAATTGAGGAGATCACGGGCTGCGACGCCGCGGCCTTCGCGGAAAAAATCAAGCGGGCCGCTTCCGTGAACGTAACGATCTGTAAAGAAGAGGCCGAACGCGTCGCGCAGCGCTGGTCCGCCGGCGTGAAAAACTTCGACCGCAGCCCCGGCGGCTTTACCGTTGAAGACGCCGCCGATGCTTTAGCCGGGATTTAGGGAGCGGGAATCAGACGAAACAGAGCGCAGCCGCTATTTTATCTTTCCCTGTATCCTGTTGTCTGCTACTGCTGTTTGGCCTCAACAATGTTACGGAACAGCGCGATCTGCTTATCGGAGACAAACCTGTCCACGTGCATGCTGCCGAAGAACCATTTGCCGTACTGGGCCTGTTTGGCCAGCGCGTCAAAATACGCCCCCAGCGCGGTGACCCGCAGGGACTTGTTGGCGGAAAGCAGCAAAAAGTCCCTTGTCCTGGCGGGCGGCTCATGGGTGACGATAAAATTCACCTTGTACTGTCTCTGCTCCAGGGCGGCCACGCCGTTCATCAGCTCCTGACTGGTGGGTATCTCCTTGTGGACCGACGCGTCTTCGTTTTCGTCCGGCTCCATCTCCGGGTCCTCGCCGCCGCCCATGGTAAAGATGGTCTTTCCCTCAATGGTAAAGATCTGTCCGCGCATCAGGTGATAGATGTTGTCGCGGATCTTATGCGCCTGTCCGCCGTTCCAGGAAACGACGGGATAGGATTGCAGGATCTCGAAATTTTCGTGGGTGCCGTCCACAAAGCAGATGTTATAACGGCGGCGGGACAGCGCGTTCAGCGCCTTTTTCTCCGGCTTGGTGTTATCCCACAGAAAGCCGAAATCACCGCAGATGATCAGCGTATCCCC
>CAMJYF010000155.1 GCA_946409885.1 uncultured Clostridia bacterium
GAGCTTCGCGCGAAAGGGAATCCGGCGCGTTTTTCAGCAATCCCCGCAGCGAACTCACCGCGCTGCTCCGCGGATTGACCATTTTGGCAACGGTATCGCCGTCGCGGGTGATAAAAATATCCTCATGAAGCACCAGTTCCAGATATTTGGCAAAATTTGCCTGAAACTCTGCCACATTCACTGTCATTGCCAACACCTCACAAAACTGTTGTATCTCTATTATATGAGAAAACAGAACAAAAATCAAGACCGTGCTCTTTATCTTTACAGGGTCTTCGCCTTTTCACGCCCTTCGTCAAACCCGCCCACCATGAAGAAGGCGGCTTCGGGGAGGTCGTCGGCCTCGCCGTCGATGATTTTGGCAAAGCCCCTGATGGTCTCTTCCAGCGGCACGGAGCGGCCCTTTACCCCGGTAAAGGCCTCGGCCACGCTCATGGGCTGGGAGAGGAAACGCTGGATCTTCCGGGCCCGGTATACGGTGAGCTTATCCTCTTCGGAAAGCTCCTCCATGCCCAGAATGGCGATGATATCCTTCAGCTCCGCGTAGCGCTGCAGGCACTCCTGCACGCCGCGGGCCACCCGGTAGTGCTCCTCGCCCACGATTTCCGGCTGCAGCACGCGGCTGGCGGATTCCAGCGGGTCCACCGCCGGGTAGATGCCCTGCTCCGCGATGGACCGGGACAGCACCGTGGTGGCGTCCAGATGGGTGAAGATGGCGGCGGGGGCGGGGTCCGTCAGGTCGTCCGCGGGCACGTACACCGCCTGCACGGAGGTAATGGAGCCCTTGTCGGTGCTGGCGATGCGCTCCTCCAGCGCGCCCAGCTCCTGGGCCAGGGTGGGCTGGTAGCCCACCGCGCCGGGCATGCGGCCCAGCAGGGCGCTGACCTCGTTGCCCGCCTGCACAAAGCGGTAGATATTATCGATGAACAGCAGCACGTCCTGGTGCTTAACGTCGCGCAGGTATTCCGCCATGGTAAGGCCCGTCATGGCCACGCGCATGCGCGCGCCGCTGGGCTCGTTCATCTGGCCGAAGGCCAGAATGGCCTTGTCGATGACGCCGCTGGCCTCCATATCCGCGATCAGCTCGTTGGCCTCGCGGGAGCGCTCGCCCACGCCGGTGAACACGGAGTAGCCGCCGTGGTCCGTGGCGATGTTGTGGATCATCTCCATGATCAGCACGGTTTTGCCCACGCCGGCGCCGCCGAACAGGCCGATCTTGCTGCCCTTGGCGTAGGGCACCAGCAGGTCGATGACCTTCAGGCCCGTTTGCAGCAGCTCCTCCGCGGGGCGCTGCTCCGCAAGGGAGGGCGCCGGCCGGTGGATGGGCCAGTGGGTCTTGGCGTTGATCGCCCCTTTGCCGTCCACCGGGCGGCCCAGTACGTCCACAACGCGGCCTGTTACCGCGTCGCCCACGGGCACGGTGATGCCGCTGCCGTCGCCCACCGCCTGCAGGCCGCAGCGCAGCCCCTCCGGCGCTTCCAGCGCCACGGCGCGGACGATACCGCCGCCCACATGCGCGGAAACCTCCATATGCCGGCCGGAGTCTGTCACGGTCAGCAGCGCGTTGATCGGGGGTTCCTCGCCCTCTTTGAATCTCACGTCGATAACCGGCCCGGAGATCCGGACGATGGTGCCGGTGATGAGTTTTTTCATTGTAAGCAACCTTCTTTGTAAGGAGAGATATGGGAAAGTTGAAAGTTAAAAGTTAAAAGTTGAAACTCGGATGGGCTCCGCCCATACCCATTATTGATGTTGCCCACAGATTCCGATGACGTTCAATAATCAGCCATCTTGATATGATGGCCGGCCGCAGGCCCCACATTTTAACTTTCAACTTTTAACTTTTAACTTTTTCAACGCAGCTGAGGCTGCGTGCTACGGTTTGATGGCGCCGTGCTACGGCTTAATGGCGGCCGTGATCTCCGCCAGCTCGTTGGTGATGCTCAGCTGGCGGGCGGTTTTTAACTGGGTCTGCAGCTCTTTGATCATTTCGTCCGCGTTGTCGGCGGCGGACTGCATGGCCTCCA
The DNA here is from genome assembly GCA_946409885.1 of uncultured Clostridia bacterium. GTDB lineage: Bacteria > Bacillota > Clostridia > Oscillospirales > Acutalibacteraceae > RUG806. The sequence continues at coordinate 2,028 of CAMJYF010000155.1, forward strand.
TGCGGGCCGCGTTTTCGCTGGCGGCGGACTGCATCAGCATACTGAACAGCATCCCGGAGCAGTATTTGGGCACAAAGGCGTCCAGCGCGTCCTGCGCGCCGGGCTCATACAGCATTTCGTTGGGGGAATAGTCGTCCTGCGCGTCCACGAAATCATGGCGCAGCAGCGGGAGCAGACGGAAGGAGACGGGCCTGCGGGCGCCGTCGTAGGGGGTGTAGATGATATACACCTCGTTCACCTGATCCGTCACGTACATGTCGATCAGCTCTTTGGAGAGGGCCTTGGCCAGCTCCAGCGAGGGGTGCATGGAGGAGCCCGGCAGCACCCGGTCCAGCACAATGCCGTCCGCGGCCAGGATCTCTTTACCCACCATGCCGAAGCAGTACAGCAGCGGGTCCTTTTTGGTCTGCAGCTTTTCCTTGGTCAGCTCCGCCACCGCGTGGTTGTAGTCGCCGCAAAGGCGCTTGTCGCCCATCACGCTCATAAACAGCGCGGTGCCCAGAGGCGATTTGTCAATATAGTAGTTGTGGATGTCCGCGCCCTTGGTGACCTGCAAAACGTCCTCCATGGTGCGGCGGAGCATCTCCACGTATTTTTTCTCGTAGTCGATGCTCTCCATGGACCGTTTCAGCCGGGAAACGGAGAGGAGATACATGGCGTTGGTGATCTGTTTTGTCTGCGTGACGCTGGCCAGGCGGCGCTTGATCTCGGCGGCGGTATTCATGCCCGCTGCCCGAACGCTTTCAGGCGTTCCTCCGCCTTGGCTTTTACGTCCTCCGGCAGGTCGCCGGTCTCGTCGATGACGCGGCAAAGATCGGCGCAGGAGGCGTCGATATAGGCCAGCAGGTCGGCCAGATGCGCCGGGAATTCCTTTTCATGGATCCCCGTGAACAGGTCCAGGGAGTAGGCCAGCAGCAGCAGTACCTGGCGGGAGAGGGGATAGGGCTTGCTTTTGCCCTGCTTGAACAGGTTTACAAGGCCCTCGCCCTTTTCCAGCAGGCGCTTGGTGGCGGGGTCCACGTCGCTGCCAAAGCGGGCGAAGACCGCCATCTCCCGGTACTGGGACAGGTCGATGCGCAGGGTGCCGGAGACCTTTTTCATGGCGTCCGTCTGGGCGGCGCGGCCCACACGGGAAACGGAAAGGCCGGTGTTCACCGCGGGACGCACGCCCGAGTGGAACAGCTCGCTTTCCAGATAGATCTGCCCGTCCGTGATGGAGATCACGTTGGTGGGGATAAAGGCGGAGATGTTGTTCTCCATGGTCTCCACAATGGGCAGGGCCGTCAGGCTGCCGCCTCCCCTGCGCCGGGAAAGGCAGGCGCTGCGTTCCAGCAGACGGGAGTGGAGATAGAAGACGTCGCCGGGGTAGGCTTCCCGTCCCGGCGGCCGGTGCAGCAGCAGGGAGATGGTGCGGTAGGCCACCGCGTGCTTGGAAAGGTCGTCGTAGACGATCAGCACGTCCTTGCCCTGCTCCATAAAGTACTCCGCGATGGTACAGGCGCTGTAGGGCGCCAGGTACTGCATGGCGGGGCTGTCGGAGGCGGTGGCCGCCACCACGGCGGTATAATCCATGGCGCCGCCGTTCTGCAGCGTCTGGATCACCTGCGCCACGGTGGAGGCCTTCTGGCCGATGGCGCAGTATACGCAGAGCACGCCCGTCTCCTTCTGGTTCAGGATGCTGTCCACCGCAATGGTGGTTTTGCCCGTCTGCCGGTCGCCGATGATCAGTTCCCGCTGGCCCCGTCCGATGGGGATCATGCTGTCGATGGCAAGGATGCCCGTCTGCATGGGCTTGTCCACGGGGCGGCGGTCGGTGACCGAGGGGGCGGGACGCTCCACGGGGCAGTATTTTTCCGGCTGGAAGTCGCCGCCGTCCAGCGCCCGGCCGATGGGGTCCAGCACCCGGCCCAGCACGTTGTTCCCCACGGGGATCTCCGCCACCGCGCCGGTGCCGCGCACGCCGTCGCCCACCTTTACCTCGTCGGCGGAATCGAACAGCACCGCCCCGGCGCCGTTCTCGTCCAGGTCCAGCGCCATGCCCATAATGCCGCCGTCAAATTCCAGCAGCTCGCCGTACAGGCGGCCGGGCAGACTGGCGATCCGTACCACGCCGTCGCCGGCGGAGGCCACCGTTCCCTTGACGAATTCCACAGGCGCCACGTTGAAATCGTCTATTTTCTGCTTTAAAAAGGCGCTGATATTCCGTTGCGACACCTGACTCATTCCTCTCTGAGATGCCTTCCCATCGCCTTTAACTGCGTGGCAAGGCTCAAATCAAATATATGTCTGTTCAGGTCCAGGATAAAGCCGCCGATGACCGAATCATCCGTCACCCGGGTGAATTCAATGTCGTCGCCGAATTTCGCGCGGACCTTTTCGCAGAGATATTCATAGGTTTTGCCGCTCATGTTGGAGGCGGCGGTGACGGTACATTTCCGCATCGCGCGCACCTCACTCGGCAAAGAAGCTGTCCACGATGCGGCGGTTGTCCGCGTCCGTGACCGCTCTGCCCATCAGCTTGCCGGAGATCTCCAGTGCGATCTCGGTGATGGCGTCCTTGGAATCCCGCGCCGCCTTGTCGCGGATGGCCTTGGCGTCGGCGTTGGCCTCGGCCAGGATCGTCTCCGCGCCGCGCTTCGCCTTTTCCGTCAGGTCGTCGGCGTTCTGGCGGGCCTCTTTGGCGGCCGCCTCCAGCCCCCTGGCCTTTTCGGCCTCGGCGTCCACCAGCAGCGCCTCATATTTCGCCTTTTCCTCCTGCGCCTGCGCCTTGGCCTGCTCCGCCTCCAGCGCGGCGGCTGCGGCTTTTTCCTTCCGCTGGGCCAGGTATTTCTTTACCGGCTTGTACAGCAAGGCTTTGGTGACAAAGAACAGGATAAGAATGTTGACGATATTGATGGCCAGATCCGCCAGCATTTCTTTTGACAGTAAGTCTGCCATAATTTCACTTCCTTCATTAGTGGTTAGTGGTTAGTGATTAGTGGTTAGTGAGATATCGGCGGCAGCCCGAACGAAAAAAGAGAAAAGGGCGCCTATGTTCTGTAAGTGGAAGCGACGCGATCCAGGCGGATCACTGATCACTGACCACTAATCACTAATCACTGAAGTGAGAATCGCTTCGCGGTTCTCACTTTGCCGTCGCCAGGATCAGCGATACCACGAACGCGTAAATGGCCGTGGATTCCGCCAGGGCGCAGCCCAGCAGAAGGATGGTCTGGATTTTGCTGGAAGCCTCGGGCTGGCGGGCCGAGGCGTCGATGGCCTTGGACGTGGCGAAGCACATGCCGAAGCCGACGCCGATGACCGCCGCCGCCATGATGATTGCCGCACCAATGTAGTTGAGCATAGTTATTTCCTCCGTTTTTTGAATTGTAAGTGGGAAGTCGGAAGTGGGAAGTCGGAAGTCCATTCCGTTACAGGCTGAATACACAGTCGAAAGCATCCGTTTTCGGTCGTTCCGGTTGGGATCGGTTATCTCAGAAGGGGGGCCTTCCTTTCCGGTGACTTCCGACTTCCGACTGATGACTTCCGACTTGGA
>CAMJYF010000156.1 GCA_946409885.1 uncultured Clostridia bacterium
GATACGGTCGCCTTCCCCGATCCCACCCGCACCGGTTACGTCTTCGCGGGCTGGCAACTGGACGCGGCTGTGGGCAGCTGGCCTGCCGATACCGTTGTTCCCGCCGGTGATTACGCCACCGGCACCTATTGGGGCAACGTGAGCTTCACCGCCCAGTGGACCCCCATCGAGTATACCATCCGCTTCAACGCCTCCGGCGACGGTAACGTGCTGCCGGAAGCCAAGACCTACACCATCGAAAGCACCGATGCCATTCCGGCGGCCACCCGCGAGGGCTACGTCCTCAACGGCTGGATCGTCTCCGTGGGCAGCGGCAACTGGACCCAGGGCGCAACCCTCCCCGCGGCCTACACGCTGCTGAACAACTACGGCGATATCACCCTCACGCCCGTGTGGCAGGTGCGCACCTACACCATCACCTGGGTCAGCGACGGCTACACCCAGACCAGCGAGGCCGAGTACGGCAGCGCCATCATGGCCTACACCCCCATCGCCAAAATGGGCTACACCGCGGATTGGGATAACGAAGTGCCCGCCACCATGCCCGCCAGCGACCTGACCTTTACGGCGGTCTACACGCCCGTTCAGTACTACATCCGTCTGAACGTGAACGGCGGCAGCGCGATGGAGAATTTCTACTACACCATCGACGGCAACAACACCCTGCCCACCCCCACCCGTGACGGCGCTACCTTTACGGGATGGAAGGTGGCCTCCGCCCAGGGCAACTGGGTGCGCAACGCGGTAATGGCCGGCGGCGCCAGCCTGAACGGCAAATACGGCAACGTGTCCCTGACCGCCCAGTGGGATCTGGAGCGTCACACCGTCACATGGGTGGCCGGCGACGTGACCAGAGAGACCGTATGGCTGTACGGCGCGGTGCCCAGCTACGACGGCACGCCCTACAAGTCCCCGGATGAGAGCAACAGCTATGTGTTCGTCGGCTGGGCGGCCTCGCCCGACGGCGATACGCTGGAGGATCTGCCCACTGTGACCGCGGACGTGACCTATTACGCGCAGTTCAGCAAGACGGAGCGGAAATACGCCGTTGTGTGGTATATCGACGGCGCCACCACCACCGAGTATTACAGCTACGGTGCCACGCCGGTCTATCCGGGTGAAAACGACCCGACCCGTCCCTCCACTTCGGAGTATGACTTCACCTTCACCGGCTGGAACCCCGCCGTGAGCGAGGTCACCGCGGACGTGACCTATTACGCGCAGTTTGACGTGTTCACCAAGCTGCAGGGCCTTTCCATCGACGTCTCCTCCCTGGTGCTGGATATCGGCGAGGGCGGCAAGGTACAGGCGCAGATCTATCCCTCCACCGCCACCGTGAAAGACGTGGTGTGGACCTCGTTGAACACGGACGTGGCCACCGTCAATGATACCGGCGAGATCACCGCCGTCAGCAACGGCGTCGCGCTGATCAACGTGGCCAGCGTGGACAGGAGCTTCAACGCCTACTGCGTGGTCACCGTCAAGCCGCGCCACACCAGCTATCTGGAGATCACCGCGGGCGGCGTCTCCACCACCCAGCTGGCCGGCGCCATGGTACAGCTTTCCGCCACCCTGCAGCCCGATAACGCCACCGATACCGGCATCCGCTGGAGCAGCGGCGATATCAGCGTGGCCACGGTGGACCAGAACGGCCTGGTGAAATACGTGGGCGTGGGCGAGACCGATATCGTGGCGGTCGCCTCCGACGGCTTCTCCCTGGGCTCCATCCACGTGGTCACCACCACGGACGAGACCGAGGTGGAGGATACCGTCAAGACCTACCGCGTCACCTTCGGCGAGAACAACAGCGGCTACCGGATCACCGAGGACGGCGAAGTGTTCCACAGCGGCTACCTGAACGTGGCGGAGGGCGAATCCGTCCGCTTCAAGCTGGCGGTGGATGACGACTACCAGACCCGTTACAGCGTCTACGTCAACCTGTCCCGCGTCCGCTACGGCTCCGACTTCTGGTACGAGCTGGAAGACGTGCATGAGAACGCGGTCATCAGCGTAAAGAACGGCGACGGCGGTTCCCTGCCGCAGGAGCAGCAGGACGACGGCAATAACAACGGGACAAAGCTCAGCTTCTTTGAGCGGCTGGGGCAGTTCCTGCGCAAGATCGTGGAATTCTTCAGAAATCTCTTTAAGAAATAATGACAACAGAGCTTTTAGCGCCTGTCGGCGGCCGGGAACAGTTGGAGGCCGCCGTCAGGTGCGGCGCGGACGCCGTCTATTTCGGCGCGTCCTCATTCAATGCGCGGCGCAATGCCGATAACTTCAGCGGAAATGATTTCATTTCCGCTGTGCGTTTTTGTCACGAAAGAGGCGTTAAAACCTATATCACCCTGAATACGCTGGTCACGGACGCGGAGGAACCGGCGCTGCTGGAGACCCTCTCCCTCATCTGTGAAAGCGGCGCGGACGCGGTCATCGTGCAGGACCCGGCGGTGATAAGGGCGGTAAAACGCTGCTGCCCCACCCTGCGGCTGCACGCCTCCACCCAGATGGCGGTACACAACGTCAGCGGCGCAAAGCTGCTGGAAGAGGCGGGCTTTTCCCGCATCGTGCTGGCCCGGGAGCTGAGCGTGGCGGAAATCAGGGCGATCGCCCAAAGCGTGACCTGCGAGATCGAGGTCTTCGTCCACGGGGCCCACTGCATGAGCGCCAGCGGTATGTGCTACCTGTCCTCCGCCTTCGGGGCCCGCAGCGGCAACCGGGGGCTTTGCGCCCAGCCCTGCCGCCTGAACTTCAAGGCGGGGGAACGGGAGTACGCCCTCTCGCTGAAGGATATGTGTCTGATCGACCGGCTGGAGGAGCTGCGGGAGGCCGGAGCGGTCTCTCTGAAAATCGAGGGCCGCATGAAGCGGCCGGAATACGTGGCCGCCGCCGTCACCGCCTACCGGGCCGCGCTGGCCGGGGAAACGCCGGACGTGGCGACGCTTCGCAGCGTGTTTTCCCGCAGCGGCTTTACGGACGGCTACGCCGCCGGGCGGCGCACGCTGGAAATGTTCGGCACACGGACGAAGGATGACGTGGTGGCCGCCTCCGCGGTGCTGCCGAAGCTGAAAAACCTGTACAAAGACGAGTATAAACGCGCGGCGGTGGATATGACCTTCCGCGCGGCGGTAGGGGAGCCCTGCTCGCTGACGGCGACGGACGGTGAACGGACCGTGACCGTGGAGGGGGAAATCCCGGAGGCGGCGCAAAAGACCGCCCTTACGCCGGAGATGGCGGCGAAGTCGCTGCTGAAGCTGGGGGGCACCTTTTACGCGCCGGGCCATCTGCGTTGCGAGATCGGGGAGGGGATCATCCTGCCCGCCGCCGCTGTCAACGCCCTGCGGCGGGAAGCCTGCGACCGGCTGACGGAGCTGCGGGGCCGGCCGCGCCCCCATCCCTTTAAGGCCACGCCGCCGCCCGCCCGCGTCTGCCCGGAACGCCCGGCGGAGCCCGCTCTGCGGCTGCGTTTCCGTCAGGCGGAGCAGATCCTGGAGGGGGTGGCCTGCGACCGGCTGATTTTGCCCCTGCGGGAGATCACCGACGGGCTGCTGTCGCGCTTTGGCGACGCGCTGTGCGCCGCCGTGCCCGCACTGGTGTATCCGGCGGACGAGGAAAAAACGGTCCGCTTGCTGACAGAACTGGCCCAAAAGGGCCTGCGGTACGCCCTGTGCGACAACATCGGGGCCGTCGGCATGGCCAAAGCCGCCGGGCTGACCCCCCTGGGCGGAGCGCTGCTGAACGCGCTCAATACCGAGGCCGCGGCCTTTTACCGGGGCCTTGGCGTGGCGGACCTGACCCTGTCCCCGGAGCTGTCCTTTCAGGGGATGCGGGCGCTCCGCTCCGGCGGTAAAATCGGCTTTATCGCCTACGGGCACCAGCCGCTGATGCACTTCCGCTGCTGCCCCATGCAGGGGACAAACGGCTGCGGCCGCTGCCCCGGTCGGCGGACGCTGAAGGACCGGCGGGGCGAGGACTTTACGGTGCTGTGCGAGGAACGGCGCTTTTCCGTGCTGTATAACCCCGTGCCGCTGTACACCGGCGACCGCGCCCTTCCCCCGGTGGATTTCGTCACGCTGCAGTTCACCGTGGAAACGCGGGAGGAGTGCGCGCGGGTCATCCGTCTGTTTACGCAAAAAAAGTCCCTGCCGGGCAAACGCACGGCGGGGTTGTACGATAAAACGCTGCTGTGAGCATCCGGCAGGGGAGGAACGCACTATGACGGGCATCAAACGCATTCTGGCCAGGTTCGGTTTCGTCTACCGGGCGGCCTCCTTTTGTTATCAGGCGCTGCGGCGGGCGGCGGGCTGGCTGTTTTGTCTGTACCCGCTCCAAAGGAATAAAATCGTGATAGATAATTTCTGCGGCAAGGGCTTCGGCGGCCACCCGGCGCGGATCGCGGAGACGCTGCTGGAAAACGACCTTCCGGTGGATATCGTCTGGCTGACGGCGGACCGGGACGCGCCGCTGCCGGAGGGCATCCGGCGGGTGGAATACGGCTCCCTGCGGGCGCTGTATGAAACGGCGACCGCCTCCGTGTGGATCGACAATGTAATGGGCGCGCTGAACGCGCCGAAGCGGAAGGGGCAGCTGTATCTCAACACCTGGCACGGCGCCGGCATCGGCTTAAAAAAGGTGGAGGCCGCCGTGGAGGAATACCTGGAACCGGCCTACGTGCGCGGCGCAAAAAAAGACGCGGAAAAGATCGACTATCTGCTTTCTGCCACTCGCTGGCAGGACGAGGAGATCCGCACCTCCTTCTGGTACAGCGGAAAAACGCTGCCGGTGACCTACGCCGACGTCAAATCCCCGGCGGAGCGACGCCGGACAGCGGCAGAGGTACGGCGGTTTTTCGGCCTGCCGGAGGACGTTTCGCTGGTACTGTACGCGCCAACCTTCCGGGGGACCGGCGATACGGCATGCTTCCGGATCGATTACCCCGCGCTGCTGGCGGCACTGGAACAGCGTTTCGGCGGCGCGTGGAAGGCGCTGGTGCGGCTGCACCCCAACGACGCGGGACGGCAGGGGATCGTGGAATACGCTGCGGACGTTCTCAACGCGACGGATTACCCGGATATCGAGGAGCTGATCTACGCCTGCGACCTGTTGATCACGGATTTTTCCTCCTCCTTTTTTGACGCGATGCGCTTTGGCAGGCGGTCGCTGCTGTACGCCGCCGATTATGAGGACTATATCCGGCGGGAACGGCCCCTGTGGTACGATATCCGCCAGCTGCCGCCGCCCTTCGCGGGGGATCACGCTGCCCTGCTGGAGGCCGTCCGGCGGTTTGACGACGAAAGGTATTTCGCGGAGGCGAAGGCCTTTGCGGAAGGCGTGGGCTATTACGGCGACAAAAAAGATTTATCCGCCGTGCTGAAGGTGCTGCGGGAACAGATCGCCGGTGGTTGACGGCCGACGGCGCGATATTATTAATGCGGCAATTAATCAATTGAAAAATAAGACCGTTACCTGCCGCATTAATAATACGATTATAACGCCGTTTTTGCCGTTTTACGGCAAAAACA
>CAMJYF010000157.1 GCA_946409885.1 uncultured Clostridia bacterium
CCTACGACCTGATCTGCCGCCTGGCCAGGGAATAATACAAATTTTTACGGGTATTCCTCCTCCCGGATGTGGAAGCCGTATTCGTCTTCCTCCACCGGGAGATTTTTGACGCGCAGGTTTTCGATTTTTACGTAGGCGCCCCGTTCCACGGCCAGAATCACGCCGTCGATCTGCTCCTCCGTGCCCTGCAGCTCCATGGAAACGGAGCCGTCGGCGTTGTTGCGCACCCAGCCGGTCACGCCCAGGGCGTTGGCCGCGTTTTTGGCCCGCCACCGAAAGCCCACGCCCTGCACCCAGCCGTAAAAGCAGACGGCCCTGCGGATGACTTCGTTTTTCATAGCGCCGCCTCAGCCGCAGTAAACGCGGATGGCCTCGCCCACAAACGCCGCCGTGCCGGGGCCGCCCGCCCGGTCGATGTTGTCGGTAAAATCCCCGCCCGCGGCGTAAAGCTGCCCCAGCCCCGCCAGAATTGCGTCCGTGCAGGTGTAGAAATGCGCGGTGATATAGTTCTGCAGTGCCTTTACCTGCGTCTGCGCCTCCGGGCAGGACGCGGGTTTTTCTTTTAACGGTCCAAAACCGGCCAGCACCGCCATCAGGCCGTCCCCGGCGGAACGCAGTTCTTCCGCGCTTTGTCCGGCGGTCTTCTGTTCATATTCTCTGTAGGCGGCGGTATCGCCCCACCGGGCTTTGGCCTCTTCGGCAAAGGCGTCGATCTCGCTGTGATCGAATGCGTTAAAATCCATTGCTGTGTCTCCTTTTTCTTTGGTCTCGCGGGCCAGGCGGATCAGCCGCTCCAGCCGTTCCTTTTTCAGCGTCAGAAGGGCGATCTGCTGTTCCAGCGCCGTTTGCCGGTCAAAATCCGGTCTGTCCAGGATCTCACGGATCTCCTTCAGCGGAAATTCCAGTTCCCGGAACAGCAGGATCTGCTGCAGCCGCGCCAGTTCCGTGTCCCCGTACAGCCGGTAACCCGCCGGCGTCCGGTCCGACGGACGCAGCAGCCCGATCCGGTCGTAATACTGCAGCGCGCGGATGCTCACACCCGTCGCTTCGCTGACTTCATGTACCGTTTTCAAAAGGCATCCCTCCCGCTGATTCTATCATATACTATGACGCAGCGTCAGAGTCAAGCATTATTTTTGTCCACGATAACAGTTTCTTAAACCTGACACCTTAATCCTAACACATCGTACCTCCCGTCCCGCTGCTTTTTACTCCCCCGAAAGCCGTTTCCGTTCCGTTTCGCTTGACTTTCCCGATACCGGGGAACAGAATAAAGGCGACGGCAGCCCCGTTGGTATCATGCAGGATCGGAAAATGACCGTTGTATCGACGCGGGGATTATGCTATATTATCATTATCATCACGTATTTGTTCACGGAGGTGCCACCGGCATGAAAATAGCATTGTGCGACGATGAGCCCCGGGAGACAGAGGCGCTGTCCCGGATGATCGAAGACTACGCGCTGCGGCGCAATTACGATATCCGCTGCGAGCGCTTCAACGACGGACGCGCGTTGCTGCGGCAGGAGCGGTACGATCTGTATTTTCTCGATTTCCGCATGGACGCCATGGACGGCATCGCGGTGGCCAACGCCCTGAAGGAGAAATTCGGCAACGCCGTCACCATCTGCTACCTCACCAACTACGACGCCGCGGCGGCGCAGATCATCAACCACGGGATCCACGCCGACGGCTTTCTGAAAAAACCGGCGGACAAAACGGCGCTGGAACAGAAGCTGGATCAGTTCTGCCACACCTCCTATTTCGACCGGTTCGAGCTGCGTCAGGGGAAACGCTTCCGGACCCTGTACGCCCAGGATATCCTCTACGTGGAGGCCTGCGACAAGCAGGTGACGGTCCACACGTGGGACGGCGCGGAAAATTATAACTACCTGATGAGCGAGATCGAAAAGCTGCTGCCTTCAAAACTGTTTTTCCGCATCCAGCGGTCCTTTATCGTCAATTTTCAATACGTGTACGCCTACGACGCGAAGAGCGTCACCATGCGCAACGGCGACACCCTGTCGCTGAAGGCGAAGGACTTTCAGAGGGCCTATCACGAATATATGTTCCTGCTGAACCGGTGATGGTTCCGCAACAAAAATAAGAAAAGAAAGGAGGAACCGCCATGCTCGCCCTGGCTGATACGCTGCAGCGGTCGCTGCCGGTCTGGTCCGCGCTGTCGGTCGTCAGCACGTTGACGGTGATCGCGGGCTGCGCGCTGCTCACCGAGGCATTCTTCCGCTTGCCGGTCCGCCAAAAAACGCTGCCCTGGCTGCTGTGCGGCGTGTTGGCGCTTGTCTGCGGCGCGCTGGACCCCCTGCTGCTGACCGGCTCCGAGAGCGTTGCGCTGCTCTGGTCCGCCGTCGATCTGCTGCTCCCGTTTCTTTCGATGGCGCTGCTCTTTCAGGGGAAGGCCCTCTGGAAAGCCATGCTCACGGCGGCGGGTTACAGCTTTGTGGAGGCCGTGACGTTCCTCATCCTGCTGACCTGCTTCGGCTTTGATTACGCCGACCGCAACGACGCGCTGGAGCTGCTGGTCGGCATCCCGGTGAATCTCGTTTTCTTCGGCGTCTCGCTGTTCCTGTGCATCCGCAGCGTCAGAAGGAGGACCGGCGCGCTCGGACTGACGAGGACCGGCGTGATCCTGTATCTGCTGACCGTGCTTTCCTTTTCTGTGTTCATGACCACGCTGCTGATCGTCGGCCCGGCCGTCTACGAAACAAGGCAGTTCGAGTTTTCATTGCTGCTGCTGAACGTGCCCACGATCTCCGCCACGGTCACGTACGCCGCCGTCCGGTTTTTGCGGATGCGGAACGAATCGGAAAATTACAAACGGCAGCTGCAAATGCAGATCCTGCAGTTTGAAAAAATGGAGCAGGCCATGGAGGAGATCCGGATCTTCCGGCATGATTTCCCGAAGAAAATGCGGCCGCTGGTGGCATCGCTGGACGCGGACCGCCCGGAGGAAGCGAAGCACATCGCGGAGCAGTTCAGCGATTTCGCCGCCCGGGTGGGGGACCGGTTCCATACGGGCAGCTTCCGGCTGGATACGGTGCTGTCCTTCGAGCAGCAGTTGGCCGACCGGGACAATATCCGCATCGAAGTGCCGTTTGATACCGTGTTCCCCGCCGAAGGGATCGACCCGGACGACATCTACACCATCTTCCCCAACGCGCTGGATAACGCCATCGAGGCCTGCCGCAGCCTGCCGGAGGCGGAACGGACGGTCGTCTTCCGTTCCCGCATGGACGCGCAGACGGTGTTCGTCACCGTCCGCAACCCGTTCGCGGGTGAAGTCAGAACGAAAAACGGTCTGCCGCAGACGAGCAAAGCGGATAAAGCCGCCCACGGCTACGGCCTGCGCAGCATCCGCCGGGCCGCCGCGAAGTACGGAGAGGACAACGTGAGCATCCTGTCGGAGGACGGCGTCTTCGAGCTGCGGCTGTTCCTCCGTTACCGCACAGCGGAAGAAATCCGCCCGAAATCCCCATGAAAATCACTTTCTACTCCCTCAAAACGCATTTCCGCTCCCGAACGGTGGATTTTGCGGGGAAGTGCTGATACAATTCTTGTGATGATCCGTCTATAACGATTGAAAAGGAGATATCCGTATGCTGCGAACCAAAAAAACGTTTCTGATCCTGTTGCTCTCTCTCCTGCTGGCCTCGCTGGCCCTGTGCGCCGTTCCGGCGTTCGCGGCGGAAAATGAGGTAAAGGCCTCCGGCGCATGCGGCGCGGACGGGGAAAACCTGACCTGGACGCTGACCTATGACGGCGTGCTGACGGTCTCCGGCAGCGGGCAGATGGACAAATACTATCAAAATCCCGTTCCGGTTTTCGGAAGAGAGCGGGCGCCGTGGTACGAGTACCGGACGGAGATTGCCGCCGTCGTGCTGGAAAACGGCGTGGAAAGCGTGGGCGAGTACGCGTTTTACAACTGCAGCCGTCAGCTGACCGTTCAGATTCCGCAAAGCCTGCGTCTCATCAATGAAAATGCCTTCAATACGGATGGTGCTATCACCGCGGTCTACTATATGGCGCCCGTCGGTCAGTTCGGTTCCATTACCGTCAAGGGGAGCAACGACCGGCTCCTGTCCGCCCAGCGGCACTCCCACGTGGCCGGCGGCGGCACCTCTTTCACCCAACAGCAGAATTTCACGGCGGCCACTTGCACGGCGGCGGGCGGCTATGACCTCATCGAGCGCTGCCAATACTGCCAGTTGTTGCTGGGTAATACCCATCAGACGATCCCACCGAAGGGCCACACCCCCGGCGAAATCGTGATTGAAAACGAAGCCGCCGCCACCTGTTATGCGCAGGGCCGCTATGACAGGGTCGTGTACTGCGCCGACTGCGGCGCGCAGCTTTCGCGGAACAGCGTCGTGATTCCCGCGGCCCACGGCGAAACGGCCGTCCGCGTGGAAAAGACGTGGGACAACGGTTTCCCGCGCCACAGCGACGTCACCTATTGCACCGTCTGCGGCGGGGAGCTGTCCCGCGCGTATCATACGATGAAGCTCAGGCTTACCAGCGGCGAAGACTTCTGCGGCGATCCGCATGATCTGGAAGCGAAGATCCCGCACCGGGTGGATGTCCTGTGTATGGATTGCCGTCCCGGCGGATATGAAGTCGTGCTGTCATCCAATCATATCGACAGCGACGACAGCGGTTCCGTGATCCAACGGGAATACCGCGTCATAGCCGCGCCGACCTGCACGTCCGACGGCGTCGCCGAACACTGCAAGTATTGCATCCCCTGCAACGATCTCAAAAACATGCTTTCAGAGGTGCAGGAAGAGCCGCTCTTTGACGGAGGTGAGCCCTTCTTCAGTCGGTATTCATGGTTTACTGCCGTGCTCCCCGCGCTCGGTCACGACTATGACGGGGGCGTGATCACCACCCCCGCCACCTGCGCGGCGGAGGGCGTGAAGACCTTCACCTGCCGCAACGATCCGTCGCACGTCTATACGGAAGCGGTGCCCGCCACCGGCCACCCGAACGCGGTCACCGTTCCCGAGGCGGCAGCCACCGCCACGGAGCACGGTCATACGGAGGGCGTCTGGTGCCCCGACTGCGAGACCTGGCTTTCCGGCCACGAGGTGATCCACAACACCCTGGGCGAGCGCGTCTATCTGGATGAATACACCGAAGACGGCGAGCGGATGGTGAGGATCCAATGTACCGTCTGCGGCGGCGAGGGGCTGTACGCCATGGAGCCCGTTCCCTCCACGGAACCGGCCGACCCCGACAGCGGGACGACCGACCAGCCGGCGTCCCCGTTCGCCAAGGCGGTGCAAAGCATCATCAACTTCTTCCTGCGCCTGATCCAATGGTTCTCCAATATGAGTATCAAGAAATAACGGAATACCTGAAAACGGTCCCTGAACGGTTTCGTTCGGGGATTTTTTGTCTTTACGGGTGACGGCGGCGTCAGGACAACGGAACGACAAACTGTCGTAAGTCGTGAGTCGTAAGTCGTAAGAAAAGTTGCTTTTGTAA
>CAMJYF010000158.1 GCA_946409885.1 uncultured Clostridia bacterium
CGTCACAAAAGTCGCCACCTGCAAAGAGGACGGCGTGACTACCTTTACCTGTACCCTCTGCGGTGAGATAAAATCAGAGCCCATCGCCAGAACCACCAACCACACATGGAATGACGGCAACGTCACAAAAGTCGCCACCTGCAAAGAGGACGGCGTGACTACCTTTACCTGTACCATTTGCGGCGAAACAAAAACGGAGCCCATAGCCCGGATGAAAGAGCATTCGTGGGACGAGGGAAAGGTGACTAAGAAAGCAACGGAGAAGAATGAGGGCGAGATGACCTTCACCTGCACCGTCTGCGGGGCGACAAAGACAGAGCCGATCCCGAAGCTGACCCCCACAAAACCGACACAGAAGCCCGGCGACGTGGACGGCGATGGCGAGCTTTCCTCCGGCGACGCGCGGCTGGCGCTGCGGGCCAGCGTGGGGCTGGAAAAGGACATCGTCAAAGGCAGCGCGGCGTATCTGGCGGCGGACGCGGACGGCGACGGGGAAGTCACCTCCGGCGACGCCCGGCTGATCCTGCGCGCCAGCGTGGGGCTGGAGGACGCGAGCCAATTCGGAAAAAAGTCGTAAGTCGCAAGTCGTAAGTCGTAAGATAAGGTGAACCTATGGAACTAACGCATCTGGACAAAAACGGCAGCGCCGTGATGGTGGACGTGGGCGGCAAGGACGTGACCCGGCGGGAGGCGCGGGCCTTGGCGCGGGTGCGCATGAAACCGGAGACGCTGCGCACGCTGCTGGCGGGGAACCTGAAAAAGGGCGACGCGCTGGCCACAGCCCGCATCGCCGGGATCATGGCGGCCAAGCGCACCTTTGAGCTGATCCCCCTGTGCCACAACATCCCCCTTGAGAGCGTGGCGGTCGATTTTGAGGATAACGGAACCGATTGCCTGCTGGTGTACGCCACCCTGCGGTGCAGCTACAAGACGGGCGTGGAGATGGAGGCCCTTACCGCCGTTTCCGTGGCGGCGCTGACCGTGTACGACATGTGCAAGGCCATCGACAGGGGCATGGCCATCGAGGAGATCCGGCTGCTGGAGAAATCCGGCGGCAAGAGCGGGGAATACCGGTATGAAGGATAGCTACGGGCGGGAGATCAACTACCTGCGCGTCTCCGTCACCCAGCGGTGCAATTTCCGCTGCGCCTACTGCGGCGCGGCCGACCCCGACGCGCGGGAGCTGTCGCCGGGGCAGTTCGCCCTGTTCGCGGCCGCCTTTGCCCGGGCGGGAATCACCAAGATCCGTCTGACCGGGGGCGAACCGCTGATGCGGGAGGATATCGCGGAGATCGCCGCGGCGGTGCGGGAGGCCGCCCGCCCGGAGACGCTGGCCGTGACCACCAACGGAGTGCTGCTGGCCCAAAAGGCGGCGGCGCTGAAAAAAGCCGGGGTGAACGCCGTCAACATCAGCATTGACACGCTGGACGGGGACTGCTTCCGCCGCATGACCGGCCGGGACGCGCTGGCGGCAGTGACCGGGGGGCTGGAAACGGCCCTCGCCCTGGGCTTTGACCGGGTGAAGGTGAACACCGTGCTGCTGCGGGGCGTGAACGACGGCGACGCGGACAGGCTGGTGGCGCTGGCCCGGGATTACCCCGTGGACGTACGCTTTATTGAGCTGATGCCCACCGGCGGCATGGCGGACTACCGGGAACGGCTGATCCCCTCCGGTGAGCTGCTGGCACGTTTTCCGGGGCTGGCCCCCGCTCCCGGTGGGGACGGGGTGGCCGTGTGCTACGCGGCGGAGGGCTTTTTGGGCAGGATCGGCTTTATCTCCCCCGTCAGCCAAAAATTCTGCCACCGCTGCAACCGGCTGCGGCTGCTGGCGGACGGCCGGGTAAAGCCCTGTCTGGGCCAGCCGGACGCCTACGACCTGCTGCCGTACCTGAACGACCCGGAACGGCTGTATGAGGAAATCTGCCATTGTATACAAAAAAAGCCCGCCGGTCACCACTTTGAACAGGACCGGGGGCTGGACCCCATGAATCGGATCGGAGGATAAGAAAATGAAAGGAACGGTAGTGGCCGTCAATATCAGCGAAAAAAAGGGCACCCCGAAAAAGACCGTGGAGGAGGGTGTGCTGATCGAGAATTTCGGCCTGCAGGGCGACGCCCACGCGGGCAAGTGGCGCCGGCAGGTAAGCCTGCTGGGGGTGGAGAGCATTGAAAAGGCAAAGCTGGGCCCCACCAACGGCCTGTGCCACGGCGTGTTTGCCGAAAACATCACCACAGAGGGCATCGAGCTGTATACTCTGCCCGTGGGCACAAAGCTGCGGGTGGGCGAAAGCCTGCTGGAGATCAGCCAGATCGGCAAGGAATGCCACGAGGGCTGCGCCGTCAGCAAGTTAGTGGGCCAGTGCGTCATGCCCCGGGAGGGCGTGTTCGCCGTGGTGCTGCAGGGCGGCAAGGTCCGCGCCGGGGACGCGATAGAAACCGCCTGATTCCGCAGACAGGATCATCAGAGACCGACAGGGAGAGCTTATGATAACAAAAGAGGAATACCGAAAAACAATCGACGACGTGATCGCGCAGGGGCGTTACAAAGCCGACTGGGCGTCGCTTTCGGGGCACAAAACGCCCGCATGGTATTATGAGGGCAAATTCGGCATTTTCATCCACTGGGGCGTCTACTCCGTGCCGGGGTACGGCAACGAGTGGTACCCCCGCAGCATGTACGACAAAAACAGCCCGGAATTTGAGCACCACCGCCGCACCTACGGGGACCAGAAGGACTTCGGCTACAAGGATTTTATCCCGCTGTTTACGGCGGAGCGCTTCGACCCGGACGGATGGATCAGTCTGTTCCGGGAGGCGGGGGCAAGGTTCGTGATGCCTGTGTGCGAGCACCACGACGGCTTTGCCATGTACGATACCGCCTTCAACCGCTGGAACGCCAAGGCCATGGGCCCCCGCCGGGACGTGGCAATGGAACTGAAGGCCGCCTGCGAAAAGCAGGGGCTGACCTTCTGCGCTTCCAGCCACCGGGCGGAGCACTACTTTTTCCTGAACATGGGCCGCACCTTCGACAGCGATGTGAACGACGAGCGCTACGCCGACTTTTACGGCCCCGCCGTGTACCGGCCGGAATTTGACAGCAGCGTGCTGCACATCACCACCGCGGACGTATACGCCACGGGAGCCAGCGAAGAATGGCTGGAGGACTGGCTGGTGCGCACCTGCGAACTGCTCGACAAACTGCGGCCTTCGATCCTCTACTTTGACTGGTGGATCCACAACCACAGCTTCAAGCCCTACTTAAAAACCCTGTGCGCTTACTACTACAACCGCGCGGAGGAGTGGGGCAAGGAAGTGACCATCAATTATAAGCACGAGGCCTTTGCCCCCACCGTGGCCACCTTTGACGTGGAACGGGGCGCGCTGACCGATATCTCCCCCGTGCCGTGGCAGACGGATACGGCCATCGGCAAGCGCTCCTGGGGTTACCGGCGGGACAACGAATACAAAAGCGCCCGCCAGCTGGTGTGCGACCTGATCGACATCGTCAGCAAAAACGGTATGCTGCTGCTCAACGTGGGCCCCAAAGCCGACGGAACCATCACGGAGGAGGAGACCGCCGTGCTGAAGGATATCGGCCGCTGGATGCGGGCCAACGGCGAGGGCATTTACGGAACCACCTTCTGGAAGCGCTTCGGAGAGGGCGAAACCAACAACGAGGCCGGCTTCTTTAAAGACGGGGACGAAAAGGGCTTTACCGCCAAAGACTTCCGTTTTACCTACAAAAACGGCTTCCTTTACGCCTTTCAGATGCGGCCGGACGGAAACGACGCGGCGGTCCTCTCCCTGCAGAAGAAGACCGCCCAGGATTTTCTGATCCATTCCGTCACGCTGCTTTCCACCGGGGAAAACCTCGCCTTTGACCGCACGGAGGAGGCCCTGCTCATCCGCGCCAACGGGTGTTTCCGTTCCGATATGCCCCTTTGCTTTAAGATCGAAATCGGATAACCCCGGCCCGCGTTACAGCAGCTCCGCGATCTCCAGGATCAGCCGCTCGGTCTTTTCCCAGCCCAGGCACGGGTCGGTGATGGATTGGCCGTACACGCCGCCGCCGGGCTTCTGGCAGCCGTCCTCTATGTAGGATTCCGTCATCAGGCCGCGCACCAGCTTTTTCAGATCCGGGGACAGGCGCATGCTGTGCAGAATCTCCTTGGCGATGCGGGGCTGCTGGTCCCACTTTTTGCCGGAATTGGCGTGGTTGGTATCGATGATGACGCCGGGGTTGGCCAGGCCGCTTTTGGCGTACAGCTCGTGCAGCTTCATCAGGTCCTCATAGTGATAGTTGGCGGCGTTCTGGCCGTTGCGGTCGGTGCTGCCCCGCAGAATGGCGTGGGCCAGCGGGTTGCCCTTGCTGTTGACCTCCCAGTTGGTATACACAAAGGTGTGGGGGTGCTGGGCGGCGGTGATGGCGTTCATCATCACGGAGAGGTCGCCGCCGGTGGGGTTTTTCATGCCCACGGGGATATCCAGCCCGCTGGCGGTGAGCCGGTGCTGCTGGTTTTCCACCGAGCGGGCCCCCACCGCCACGTAGGAGAGTACGTCCGACAGGTAGGGGTGGTTTTCCGGGTACAGCATCTCGTCCGCGCAGGAAAAACCGGTCTCCTCCAGCGCCCGCAGGTGCAGCTTGCGGATGGAGATGACGCCCTTCAGCATATCCGGGTTGGCAACGGGATCCGGCTGGTGCAGCATGCCCTTATAGCCGTCCCCGGTGGTGCGGGGCTTGTTGGTATAGATGCGGGGGATGATGACGATCTTGTCGCGCACCTGTTCCCGCACCCCCGCCAGCCGCGAAATGTAATCCAGTACCGCGTCCTCCCGGTCGGCGGAGCAGGGACCGATCACCAGCACAAATTTGTCGCTTTCGCCGCGGAAGATCTTCTGGATCTCCGCGTCGTTTTCTTTTTTCCGCGCCGCCGCCTCTTCAGAGACGGGGTACATCTCCTTCACCACGCGGGCGTTGGGCAGTTCCCGTTTGAATTCCATGTTCATTGTCGTTACCTCTTGTCTCATTATGTAGCACGGCGCCTTGCGCCGTTAGAATCAGGTAGCGCGGCACCTCAGTGCCGCTCATAGCGCAAACAACCTTTTCTGCGAACCTGTTAAAGAACGGTTGCCGTATCATGATGATCGTTTACTGTATTTTGGGGATGATAAAACGTAACTTTCGTTCATAGCGGCACTGAGGTGCCGCGCTACCGGCTGGAATCTGTGCCGCGCTGCCGATATGCGTTGGCATGGCCGCCTTACGCCGGAGAGTCCGATGGGATATCTTCGCTCTCCGAACTCCGCTCTCCGCTCTGCAACGGCGCAAGGCGCCGTGCTACCGGTCGAACTTCTCCCGCCGCCGGGTGGAGAGGATCATCATCTCCCGCAGCTTGTCCTTCTCGTCGTTCTGAATGTAATCCCGCATGCGGTGGAACTGGGCCTCGAACAGGTCCATCTGCGCCACCAGCTCCTCCTTGTTCAGGGCGAA
>CAMJYF010000159.1 GCA_946409885.1 uncultured Clostridia bacterium
TCAGAAAATCGTAAGAATTTCGTCACAAAATCGTCAGTTCCCCTTGATAAAAACCGAAAACAAACCTTCCCCCGTTGTGCTACCATATAGGCATAGCGGGGGATGCTTTTTGTAGCGCGGCACCTCAGTGCCGCTATTCGCCGGAGTTGCATTTCGGTAATCTGAAAGATCGGGATCATCGTTGTATTATCAGCGAAACCCTTGTTTTCAGTTCACAAAACAGTTGTTTGCGTTCCGAGCGGCACTGAGGTGCCGCGCTACCGCCTCCCGTACGTAAGAAAGGAGTTTTATGATGAACAAAAAACGCAATCTGACAAAGTATCTGTTGTGCGGCGCGGTGGTTCTGCTGATCCTCGCGTCCGCCGCCTTCTGCGGGATGGCGCGGGTCGGCGGCGGATCATCCGTGTTTTCTTTTCTCCGCTCGCCCCGTTATCAGGATGACTGGCGGCTGGTACTGGTGAACGGGGACTGTGCCCTGCCAAAGAGCTTCGCGCCCCCGCTGCTGACCCTCACCAACGGGGAACGGGTGGACGAGCGCATCTATCCCGATCTGCAGCGGATGTTCGACGACGCCCGGGCGGCGGGCCTGTCGCCCTTCGTGCGGGCGGGGTACCGTTCCACGGAAGACCAGGAGCGGATCATGGAAAACAGGGTGGACGCGCTCCTGCGGGAGGGCTGGCCGGAAAAGGCGGCACGGAAGGAAGCCCGCCGCACGGTGGCGCGGCCCGGTTACAGTGAGCACCAGCTGGGGCTGGCGGTGGATGTCAACGCCCACACGTCAGAGGACGAGTGGCGCCTGTACGAATGGCTGTCGGCAAACGCCTGGCGCTACGGCTTCATTCTGCGCTATCCGCAGGGAGCGGAGGCCGTCACCGGCATCGATTACGAGCCGTGGCACTACCGCTACGTGGGTCCCGACGCCGCCCGGGCGATCCGGGAAACGGGCGGCACGTTGGAGGAATACCTCGGCGTCGCCTGATTCATTTCTTTTTAAGGTTAAAATAGCATAATCAACATCGGAATCGCGTTGCGTCGCGGGTGTCCAGTGGACGCCTCTGTGGCGCAGCCACAGAAGCGATGCCTGAGCCGGCAGGCGAGACTGCGGATCACGGATCCGCGCTACAATTATACGCCTGCGGCACGCTTTCAAAGACCGCAACGAATTCCATTTGTCAAAATGGAAAGATGAATAAGTCGTCAGGATGCGCGAAATTGAAACGTGGAATGATTGGAGATAACATGCTGAAATATAAGAACCACACCATTGAAATAAAGCGCCTTATACAGGTCGCGTCCGGCCTGGTCGGTTTTCTGTTTTTCTTCGCCCCGATCCTGCTGGGCGGCATTTTCAATATCGGCACCGCGGCGGGTTTGCTCGGTTTTGGCGGGTTGCTGGCCTGGGGGTTGTTCCGCCCGAAGATCCTCCCATGGCTGCAAAATGTGAGGGAAACGAAAAAAGGGAGGCTGTTCACCTCTCTGTTCTGCGTGCTGTTCTGCGGCGGCTTGCTGCTGGTAACGGCGGAATCCGCGCTGATGGTCCGCGCTGTCGTCAACGGGCCGCCGGAGGACGTGCCCGTCACCGTGGTGGTGCTGGGCTGCCGGGTACGGGGCACGGCCCCCAGCAAGGCCATGCGCCAGCGGCTGGCCGCCGCGGAGGCGTTTCTGCGGGACAGGCCCGACGCGGTATGCGTTCTCTCCGGCGGAAAAGGGGAGGACGAGGAGATCGCCGAGGCGGACTGCATGTACCGGGAGCTGACAGCCGCCGGGATCGACCCCGGGCGGCTGTACCGGGAGGACCGCTCCACCTCCACCCGGGAGAACTTCCTCTTTTCCCAAAGCATCATAAAGGACAACGGCCTGCCGGAGACCGTTGTCGTGGTGACCAATGAATACCACCAGTACCGCGCCGGGCTGATCGCCAAAGCGCTGGGCCTTACCACCTACGCCATCTCCGCCCCCTCCGGCGTTGGTCTGCTGCCTACTTACTGGGCGCGGGAGTGGTTCGGGATCCTGTATGAATGGATATGGTGAAAACTATTGAATCCCGTTTTGATTTGGTGTATAATCACATTGAGAAACAAGGAAGGAGGCGGGTAACATCATGGCCGGAAAAATCTACTCGGTCAACGAGATCAGGGATATCGTCAATCCGATCGCGTCCCGGTACGGTATTGAACGGATCTTTCTGTTCGGGTCTTACGCCCGCGGCGAAGCGAAAGAAGAAAGCGATATCGATCTGCGGGTGGATACCGGCAAGCTGCGCGGGCTGTTCGCCCTTGGCGGGCTGTACGCCGATTTGGAAGAGCGGCTGGGCAAAAAGCTTGACCTGCTGACGACCCGCAGCCTTGACAGCCGGTTCCTTGCGCGTATCGCAAAGGAGGAGATCCAGATTTATGGGAACTGATGACCGCGACCGTTCCGTGATCGAAAAAATGCTGACGTATTGCCGCCAGATCGAAGAGGCGCACGTCCAGTTTGGCAGGGACCGGCAGGTCTTTGTGGAAAACTCTGTGTATCAGAACGCCGTCGCGTTGTGTGTGATGCAGATCGGGGAACTGGCCAATCACCTTTCTGAAGAATTCAGAAGGGAACACGCCGGTATTCCTTGGCGGGCGATCCGCGGTATGCGCAATCTGGTGGCGCATGAATACGGCCGACTGGACGCCGCCATCCTTTGGGAAACCGCGACGGAGGATATCGTGGAATTGGGTCAATATTGTAAAACCGTTTTGGGACAATAAATCATACCGCCGCGCCATCTGTCTGGATTGCGCGGCGGTTTTCGTTTTTGTTTGTCTGCGCACGGATTAATATGTGCTGTCAGCCGAACAGCTCGTCGGTGAAATACGCGTTGGAATCGGCGCGGTTGCCCTTTTCGTCCTGCACGGAGACGCGCACGTAGCCGTCCTCGGGGCGGATCTCAAAGGCCGCGTGCTCGGCCGGGCCGCCGTTTTCCCCGTAGCCCGCCATGCACCGGCGGGCTTTTGTGATGCAGTACACCCGCACGGCGGGGGAGCATTCCACGTGCAGCACGTTGTCCTCCAGCCACAGCGCCTTGATCTCTGGCCCCTGTGATGCGTAGAAGTTCCCCTTGACCAGCGCCTCGGCGATATCCTGATAGGTCAGCGCCGGGGCCTTGATGACCGTGAACGCGCCAAAGGAATCCCACTTGGGGTGGTCCGGCTGCTGGCGGTTGTGGTTGTCGTCGGCGCCCTGCACGAAAATGCGCTTGTTCTGGTGCAGAAAGTCCTCGTATACACGGGGGTTGTACTCATCCCAGCCGGAGACCACACTGGAGTAATTGCAGATCTCCATGGCGTGCATGCCCTCATACTTTGCATACTCGTTGTACCGCTCCAGCGACCACACCGGGTGGTTGTAGGTGATGAAAAAGCCCTTTTCCCGGCCGATGCGCATGGCTTCGTTGATGCATTCCGGCGAGTATTCCCGCTCAAAATCCGGCTCCGCGGGGTCGAACTTCGCCAGCCGGAAGCCCTCCTCATCCAGATATTTTGTCCGGTGGAAACAGGGCTGGTATATTGCGTCTTCCTTCAGCGCCACAAAGCAGAGGTGGCAGGTCTTCGGGTCTTCCTGCCAGGGCTTTTCCTCGTTGAAGCTCATTTCAAACCCGGTCATCAGCAGAAAGTCCGGGTCGGTCAGGTCGTGGTGGGGCACCATCAGCTCGTGGTCGGTGATGCTCAGCACGGAATAGCCGTGGGCCTTATAGGCCTCCTTCAGCTCCTCCGGCGTCAGCCGCCCGTCGGAAATGGTGGAATGGCAGTGAAGATTGGCCTTGTAAAACTGCCCCTCGCGGGGGAGGAGATATTTCGTCATAGGGATCGGATCCTTTCTGCGGTATCACAAAAAAAGTTGAAAGTTCAAAGTGAAAAGTTAAAATCTTTCAACTTTTCACTTTTAACTTTTAACTTTGACGATACGCCATTTCCATCATCAGGGACAGCGCCACCGCGTCGTCGATGCCAAAGGGCGTTTCGGTATCGTTGGCAATGGCGTTCAGCCACGCGGGGATGGGGCCGGGATCGCCCTGGGGCAGGCGCGGGAACACCCAGCCGCCGCCCACGTTGTAGCAGGCCCTATCCATAAAGCCACCCAGCAGAATGGTGCCCTTGTCGCCCACCATCTCAAAGGAGAAGGGGTTGTTTTCCGAAACAAAGGCCGTCTCGTTGACGCCGATGGCGCCGTTTTCATAGGTGAACACGGTCACGGCGTTGTCCTCCACGCTGTCCACGGTCACGTGGGTCATGGCGGAGGCCGCCTTCACGGGCCGGCCCAGCAGCCAGTACAGCAGATACATGCCGTGGGCGCCCAGGTCCATCATCGCGCCGCCGCCGCAGGTGGCCCGGTCGTAAAAGCTGGCGGGCAGCCAGTGGGAGGAAGCGCCGTTGTGGGCGTTGCGCATGCGGCAGTAGTTGACCTTACCGATCAGTCCCTCGTCCACCGCCTGCTTTACCCATTTAAAGTCGCTGCGGCACCGCCAGGGGTAGGAGATGCAGAACTTCACGCCGCTCTTTTTGACCGCCTCGGCTGCCTCCAGCGCGTCCGCCTCCGTAAAGCACAGCACCTTTTCGGTAAAGATGTGCTTGCCCGCGTTGGCCGCTTTGATGATGACCTCCTTGTGCAGGTCGGTGGAGGTGCACACCAGCACCGCGTCCACGTCGTCCCGGGCCAGCAGCGCGTCGTAATCCGCGACGAAATCGCAGCCGTACTGCGCCGCCGTTTCCTTTCCCTTTGCCGCGTCCGGATCCCACAGGGCGGTGATCCGGCACCGGCCGTCGTTTTGAATCTCTCTGGCGTATCCGCCGAAATGCACGTGCCACGTGCCCACCAGCGCTACGTTTATCATCGTTTTTTCTCCTCCTTGGTTGTTTGATGGTACCTTCATTCTATCACACTCTTTCGCGTTTGTCGATACCCTTCTTTACCGGAAAAAGACACACGCCCCACCGAAGCGGGGCGTGTGCCTTTGGAGATCGTATGAAAAAACGAGGAGCTGTCATTCAGTTGCGCCGGACGGAAGGAAGGTTGTTTTCCGTTGACGTTGAGGTAATCATAAACGGCGGACCTAAAATGAAATTAAAATTACCTGAAAGTTTTGCGCGGCCGGTAAAGAAAATCAACGGAAGCCGAAAATGAGGATTGCTATTTCCCCCGGAGTGCGGTATAATGTGTTCATCAAACGAACGGAAGCGGACGTGCCGTCTTCCGCTCGGACAATACGGATCGGACGGTAAGCGCGTATGATCAAAATCTCCCCTTCCATCCTCGCCGGGGATTTTGCCCGGCTGGGCGAGGCGGCGCGGCTGTGCGAAAACAGCGGCGCGGACTGGCTGCACATCGACGTGATGGACGGCCATTTTGTGCCCAACATCACCATCGGGGCCCCGGTGGTAAAGTGTCTGCGAAAGACCACCGGCCTGTATTTTGACGTACATCTGATGATTTCGGAGCCGGACCGGTACGCGGCGG
>CAMJYF010000160.1 GCA_946409885.1 uncultured Clostridia bacterium
CCGCGCGGGAAGGCGTCCCGTCGAAACGCCGGAAGAGCGGGCGGGTCGGCTGACTGCCGCGTGCCATTCGGCCAATTGAAAAACAATATCAAAATGATCGGCGTCCTGATTTGCCTCGCGTAAAAAAAGGACGCCGTTTTTTTTGGGAGAAACGTCGTCATCACAGATATTATTGTTTGCCCGTACTGTCAGGTTCCCGAAAAGTAACATCAGTAAACAGCGGCACTAAGACAGATTCCCCTGCGGGGTGGGGGGAATGTCGAGAAGCGACAAAGTGGGATTGCGACGTCAGTGCGCTGCCGCAACGGCAACCAACTTCCTGACTGATCCTGCCTGCCGTATTCCACAATTGTCCGCGATGAACGAAAAACGGTGCAGAAGAGCATTGCTTTCTCCTGCACCGTTTTATATTGTGTTCATCACAGATTTGTCGTGGGATTTGACGTCAACAAATCGTCAGTTTGTCAGGCTGATGCCAACCGTGTGAAAAACTGTTACTTTTTTTTCTTGCCGCCGAAGAGGCCTTTGCCTTTATCTTAACCGTAGGTGTGCCTGCCGGGGTTCAGGTCTTCGTCGAAGGCGCGCAGCAGTTCTTTTTGGCGTTCGTTCAGCTTGCGGGGGACTTCCACTTCCACCCGCACCAGCTGGTCGCCGCGGCTGCGGCCGTTCAGGTTCTGGATGCCCCGGTCCTTCAGCTTGAACACGTCGCCGGGCTGGGTGCCCGCCGGGATGGTATATCTCACGTCGCCGTCCAGCGTGGGCACGATCAGCTCGCTGCCCAGAGCCGCCTGGGCGAAGCTGATCTTCGCCTGGTACCACACGTTGTAGCCGTCCCGCTCAAAGTAGGGGTGGCTGCGCACGTTCACGCCCAGCCGCAGGTCGCCCGCGGGGCCGCCGTTGGTGCCCTTGTTGCCCTGGGACCGCACGTTGATGGCCTGGTGGTCGTCGATACCGGCGGGGAT
Organism: uncultured Clostridia bacterium; assembly: GCA_946409885.1. Classification (GTDB taxonomy): domain Bacteria; phylum Bacillota; class Clostridia; order Oscillospirales; family Acutalibacteraceae; genus RUG806. The sequence continues at coordinate 963 of CAMJYF010000160.1, forward strand.
GTTGACCTCGATCTTGGCAGGGCGGCGCAAACGGCCCGTACCCTTGCACTTGGGGCAGGGATTGGGGATGATGGTGCCCTTGCCGCCGCAGCGGGGACAGGGCTTTTGCACCTGCATCACGCCCAGCATGGTGCGCTGCTGGCTGGTCACCTGGCCGCGGCCGTTGCAGTCCGGGCAGGTCTGGGTGCTGGTGCCCGGGGCCGCGCCGGAGCCGGAGCAGCCGTCGCACACCTCAATGCGGTTGACCTCCACGGTCTTTTTGCAGCCTTTGGCCGCCTCCTCAAAGGTGATGGTTATGTTCGCCTGGATATCGCCGCCGCGCTGGGGCGCGTTGGGGTTGGCGTGGCCGCCGCCGAAGCCGCCGAAGCCGCCGCCTCCGCCGAAGAACGACGAGAAGATGTCGCCCACGTCGAAGCCCATGCCGCCAAAGCCGTCAAAGCCCGCGCCGCCGGCGCCGGCCCCGTAGTTGGGGTCCACCCCCGCGTGGCCGAAGCGGTCGTACCGGGCCTTTTTGTCGGGGTCGGACAGCACCTCATAGGCCTCGTTGCACTCCTTGAACTTCGCCTCGGCGTCCTTGTTGCCGGGGTTCAGGTCAGGGTGGTACTTCTTGGCCATCTGCCGGTATGCTTTTTTGATCTCGTCCTCCGAGGCGCCCTTGGAGATCCCCAGTACCTCGTAATAATCTCGTTTTTCCGCCATAATCTTACCTGCTGAATATAGGGATATTTTCACGGGGAAACGGTTCCCCGTGAAAATATCGTGGGTTTTGTTGGTTGAATTTTACGCCTGCGGCGCGTTACTTAAACCTTGAACCTCACACCTTACACCTGATTGCACTGCAATCACACTTCCGTGTAAGGCGCGTCGTAGTAGCCGTCGTTATTGCCGCCGTTGTCCGTGCCGCCGGTGGTGCCGGCGTCGCCGTTATAACCGTTGAAGCCCTGGCCGTTAAAGCCGCCCTGGCCGCCCATATCGGGGCCGCCGGCCTGGCCGTTGGGGTTGGCCTGCTGATACAGCCGCTCGCTGATCTCATAGAAGGTCTTGGTCAGCTCATCCTGGCGGGACTTGATCAGGTTGATGTCCTCACCCTTCAGGGCGTCCTTCAGCCCTTCCACGCCGGTGTTGATCTTGGCCTTGTCGTCCTCGCTCAGCTTGTCGCCGCTCTCCTGCAGCAGCTTTTCGCACTGGTAGACCATCTGGTCCGCGTTGTTGCGGGTGTCCAGGTCCTCCTTGCGGCGCTTATCCTCCTCGGCGAAGCGCTCGGCCTCGCGGACCGCCTTTTCAATGTCCTCCTTGCTCATGTTGGAGGAAGCGGTGATGGAGATGGCCTGCTCCTTGCCGGTGCCCAGATCCTTGGCGGATACGTGCACGATGCCGTTGGCGTCGATGTCAAAGGTGACCTCGATCTGCGGCACGCCGCGGCGGGCGGGCAGGATGCCGTCCAGCATGAACATGCCCAGGGTCTTGTTATCCTTGGCGAACTCACGCTCGCCCTGCAGCACGTGCACCTGCACGCTGGACTGGTTATCCGCCGCCGTGGAGAAGATCTGGCTCTTCTTGGTGGGGATGGTGGTGTTTCTGTCGATGATCTTGGTGCAAACGCCGCCCAGGGTCTCAATGCCCAGGGACAGGGGAGTGACGTCCAGCAGCAGCAGGCTGTCCACTTCGCCTACCAGCACGCCCGCCTGCAGCGCAGCGCCGATGGCCACGCACTCGTCGGGGTTGATGCCCTTGAAGGGTTCCTTGCCGATGAAGCCCTTAACCGCGTCCTGCACGGCGGGGATACGGGAGGAGCCGCCCACCATCAGGACCTTGTCGATCTCGGAGACCTTCAGGCCGGAATCCTGGATGGCCTGACGCACGGGGCCCATGGTGGCTTCCACCAGGTCGCTGGTCAGCTCGTTGAACTTGGCTCTGGTCAGGGTGGTTTCCAGATGCTTGGCGCCGTTGGCGTCCGCGGTGATGAAGGGCAGGCTGATGGTGGAGGTGGTCACGCCGGACAGCTCAATCTTGGCCTTCTCGGCGGCCTCCTTCAGACGCTGCATGGCCATCTTGTCGCCGCGCAGGTCAATGCCCTCGGTCTTTTTGAATTCGTCGGCCAGCCAGTCGATGATGCGCTGGTCAAAGTCGTCGCCGCCCAGACGGTTGTTGCCCGCCGTGGCCAGCACTTCCTGTACGCCGTCGCCCATTTCGATGATGGAAACGTCGAAGGTGCCGCCGCCCAGGTCGTAGACCATGATCTTCTGGTCCTGTTCCTTGTCGATGCCGTAGGCCAGCGCCGCCGCCGTGGGCTCGTTGATGATCCGCTTTACCTCCAGGCCCGCGATCTTGCCCGCGTCCTTGGTGGCCTGCCGCTGGGAGTCGGTGAAGTACGCCGGCACGGTGATGACCGCTTCCGTCACCTTGGAGCCGATATACGCTTCCGCGTCCGCCTTCAGCTTGGAAAGGATCATGGCGGAGATCTCCTGGGGCGTGTAGGACTTGTCGTCGATCCTCACCCGGTAGTCGCTGCCCATCTGCCTTTTGATGGAGGAGACGGTGCGGTCCGGCTGGGTGATGGCCTGGCGCTTGGCCACCTGGCCCACCATTCTTTCGCCGGTCTTGCCGAAGGATACCACAGAAGGTGTGGTCCTGGCGCCTTCCGCGTTGGGGATGACCACGGGCTCGCCGCCCTCAATGACCGCCACGCAGGAATTGGTTGTACCTAAGTCTATACCGATAACTTTTGACATGATGATTACCTCCGATATATGATGATATTTTTTACTGTGTTTAATTGGCTACCTTTACGCTGGCGTGCCTTATGACCTTGTCGCCCATTTTGTAGCCCTTGATGAACACGTCCGCGACCACGTTTTCTTCCATGCTGTCGTCGTCTACGTGCATCACGCCGTTGTGAATGTTGGGATCGAAGGGATCGCCCGCGGCCCCGTAGGCCTCCACGCCCATGGCGGTCAGCGCGTCCAGCAGCTGCCGGACGGTCATCTCGATGCCCTTTTTATAGTTCTCCGGGTCTGCTTCCGCGGCGGAGGCTCTTTCAAAATTGTCGATCACGGGCAAAAGCTTGCCGATGATCTCCGCCTTGGAATCCGTGTAGATGGCTTCCTTTTCCTTCTGGCTGCGGCGGCGGAAGTTGTCGTACTCCGCGGCCGTGCGCAGCAGCTTGTCGTTCAGGTCGGCCAGCTGTTTTTTCAGCGCTTCCGTCTCGTCAGGCTGTTCCGCTTCCGGTTCGGCGGGTTGTTCCGTCGGTTCTTCCACGGGGTTCTCCGCAGTTGCCTCTGCAGCCTCTTCTGCCTGCGTTTGCGGCTTGGTTTCCTCCTCGTTCTCCGGCTTTTCGGCCGTGTTCTGTTTCTTTTCCTTAGCCATGTATCTCTCTCCTTATTCACTCAGTTCCGTCAGCACCCCGCCGATCACGCCGCTGATATATTTCACCAGCGGGATGACCTTTGCGTAGTCCGTCTTGGTGGGGGCGATCACCGCCGCCGTACCGCCGCGCCCGTTGCCGGAACGGTAGCCGGCCCGGATCACCGCCGCGCCGCGCAGGCAGGTAAATTCGTTTTCCGTGCCGATGCTCAGCTCCACCGGGGCGTCCGTGTGGGTCTGCAGCAGCCGCTTAACGGCGTCCTCGCTGTTCAGCAGCTCAATGATCTCCGGCGCGCTGCCGCGCAGTTCGGGGGTCTCCAGCAGATTGGAATGCCCCTTGACGGTCACGGTGGATTCCGCCGCCGCGCGGACGCATTCGTAAAAGGATACCAGCAGCGGCATCAGCTCCAGGGCTTTCTCGCCCAGCGAGGCGGTCACGGACTGGATCTTCGCCGCCGTTACGGCCCCGGCGGGAATGCCGGTGAAGTTGGCCGATATCGTGTTGTAGAACAGCTCCGCCGTGGCGTAGTCGATCTCGCGCTCCACCCGGGCGATGCGGTTTTTCAGCACTCCCGCGGTGGTTGTGACAAGTACCATGGCGCTTTTGGGACTCACGGGCACCAGCTGTGCGTTTTTAATGACCGCGCCCTCCGGGTCGGGGGAGGAGACCGCCGCCGCGCAGCCGGTCATCTCTGCCAGCATCTCACAGCCCTGGGCGATCACCGCGTCGGAATCGCCCTCCGAATGGTCGATCCGCGACAGGATGCGGAACATGTCCGCGTCGGATGGGGCGTAGCTTTGCAGCAGCCGGTCGATATAGTACCGGTAGCCCTTGTCGGACGGGACGCGGCCGGCCGAGGTGTGGGGCTGGTCCAGATATCCCTTTTCCGAAAGGAAGGCCATCTCGTTGCGGATGGTGGCGGGGGAGACCGCTACCGGCAGGGCCGCCGCGATGAACTTGGAGCCCACCGGCTCACCCGTGGAGATGAACCGCTCGATGATGGCGGAAAGGATCTTCTCTTTACGCTCTGAAAGCTCCACGGTATCACT
>CAMJYF010000161.1 GCA_946409885.1 uncultured Clostridia bacterium
CCAATGAATGAAAACACCTGCCGGGGAACGGATCCCCGACAGGCTTTTTTTGCGTTTGCCCGCCGGTTACGGGCGGGCGGTGGACGTTTCGTCCCCGGCCATGGTCATGGCGTCGGACAGGTCCGTCAGGCCCTCGCGGATGGTGCTGCCCGCCTCGGACAGCTTCTCGCTGACGTTATCCATCGCGTCGGAGACCTTGTCGCCCACGGTTTCGGCCGCGTCGCCCAGCTTTTCGCCCAGGTCTTTGGTGGTCCGCTCCGTTTCGGGCTGGCGCACCGTCACGGTGGCGTTTTCGTTCCGGCCGGAAAGCGTGGTGGCGGTGATGGCGCCGTCCTTTTTGTCGCATCCGGCCAGCGCCACGCCCAGCAGGGCCAGCGCGGCCATGGAAATGATCAGTTTTTGCATGTGAATCACCTCGGGTATTCGTTATTTTGTCAGCACTCCGTGGTCGGAGTACAGCAGGATCAGAATGTCGTCCTCTTTTCCGGTGACGGTGTCCTTATACACCAGCACGTCCTGGCCGTCGGCGGTCCGGCACAGCAGCTCGTGGGTAAAGCTCTCCCCGCCCCCGGCGGTGGGGATCACCGCCAGCGAGGACCGTTTGACGGTCAGCGTTTCCGCCACCCCGGCCGCCGCCTCCTCCGCCGGGACCGCCGCCTCCGGGATCTCCCGCTGCACGTGGTTCATCAGGTAGTCGGAGGCGTCCAGCGTGACGACGCCGCCGTCGCTGAGGGAGACCCCCACCTTGATGAGATCGGGGTAGCAGGTGTAGCCGTCCTGCACGTAGGCGAAGTTGACGGTACACACCCCGTCGTGGACGGAATAGTAGGTGGACATCAGCCCCCGGTAGCCCACGCCGTACAAAAAGGCGGCGGCGTTTTCAATGGCGTCCGTATCGGTCAGCTTCACGCTGCCCGCCGTGGCCTCGGCCAGGATATACACCGGGTAGCCTCCGTTTTTGGAGACGGCAATATTTTTCCCGTTCACGCGGAAATTATACGCGGCCAGCCTGCCGCCCGTCTCGCCCTCCTCGGTCACGTCCTGATCCTGCGCCTTCATATATTCGCACACCTTTGCCCGGGCCTCCCGCAGGGAGAGGGGCTTTGCCGCCCGCAGCAGCGCGGATTCCTTGGACAGGATATTGTCGGAAAAGGGGCCGTCGTAGATCAGGGTGGGGAAGTTGGTCATGGCCTCCTCCGCGTCCGCCGAGGCGTCCAGGTAGCTGACCATCCGCTCGCTGCCCTGCTCCACGCTTTGCAGGCTGTCGTCCAGCGCCTCAAAGGAGAAATAGTTGCTGTTCATCAGCTCCGCCATGCGGTCGAACCGGGTGGAAAGCGCCGCGGCAAAGCCCAGCAGCTGCTCCAGCGTCCGCCGGTCCTCCTGGGTAAAGGAGCCCCCCGCCGCCGCTTTTTTGTTCAGCGACGCGGTATATTCCCCCACCTGCGACAAAAATTTATAGGTGTTCAGCAGCGCCGCGTCCCCGGCGGACAGGGCGGACAGGCTCACCTTGGCGCCGGTGGCCTGCTTTTGCAGGTCGGCGGACAGCACCGAGAGCATATTGTCCGAGTTGGCGTACAGCGCCTTCGTCAGCCCCACCTCAATGTTGTCGAAATACTCGCACAGCTGCGTCAGCGCCTGCTGGTCGTTCAGCCGCAGCGTCCAGGCGCAGCGGTCCGCCCTGATGCTGGCCGAGATGGCCCACGCCATCATCGCCGCGAACAGCGCCGTCAAAAAGGCCGCCAGCCGGATCTTTGCTCTTCGTCTCATACGTTTTCCGCTCCCCGCGTTTTTTCACTTCAAAGGGAGTATTGCCGGAATTTCCGGTTTCATTCACAAAAAGCTGTTGACAGTTTTTTGCGGGCAATTTATAATTGATATAGCAAAATACCGCACAGTGGAGGATACCGTTATGCTTTCTGTTCTTTTGCAAAAATGGATCGCTTTGCTGCTTTCGATGATCGCCGCGCTTTCGCTGGGCGGCGTAACATGGAAGGACGCCATGGCGGGGCACGATTTCCCGGTCATCACCCCCGAAACCAAGGCGGAGGAGGACCTGCGGGTCATGTCCTTCAACGTCCGGTGCGAGGACGTGAACGGCACCCCGGCCGCGCTGCGGCGCGGCATTGTGGCGCGGGAGATCCTGAATGTGGCGCCGGACGTGCTGGGCGTGCAGGAGGCCACCCCCACGTGGATGACGTCGCTGCAATCCTTGCTGCCCGCTTACGGCTGCGTGGGCGTGGCGCGGGACAACGGCAAAACCGTGGCGCGGATGGGCGAATCCTGCCCCATCTTTTACCTGAAGGAAAAATACGACCTGCTGGATCACGGCGATTTCTGGCTCAGCGACACGCCGGACAAGCCCTCCTACGGGCCGAACGCCGGCTGCCGCCGGGTGTGCACCTGGGCGCTGCTGCAGGAGAAAGAGACAAAGGCCCTTTTCGCGCATGTGAACACGCATCTGGACAACGCCTCTGAGGAGGCGCGGGTGCTGGGCGCGCGGATGATCGTCGATTTCATCGGCCAGCGCTTCCCGAAAACGATACCGGTGGTGTTCACCGCCGACCTGAACAGCAGCCAGGACGAGCAGGCCTACCGCATCATGGCGGAAAAGCTGACCGACGCCAACACCGCCGCGGCGGATTCCGTGGCCTATCCCACCTGGCACGACGGCAACCCGGGGGAGAACAGCTTTTGGACGCTGGACTACGTGATGTGCTCTTCCAACGTGGCTGTCAACGCCTTCCGCACGGTGACGGACGGCATTGACGGACGGCTGGTCTCCGACCACTTCCCCATCTACGCGGACGTGACCATTCCGCCCATCGCGGATACCGACGCCGCCCATGACTTCCCGCGGATCGCGCCGGAGGCAAAGGCGGAGGGCGATACCCGGATCATGTCCTTCAACATCCGGTGCAGCGACGTGAACGGCGTGCCCGCCGCCCAGCGCCTGACCATCGGCGCCCGGCAGATAGAAGAGGTGAAGCCGGATTCCGTTGGCATTCAGGAGGCCACCGGCGAATGGATGACCGCCCTGAAGAAGCTGCTGCCCGACTACGGCTGGGTTGGCCTGGAACGGGAAGAAGGCAAACGGGCCGACCGGGGCGGCGAATCCACCCCCATCTTCTACCTGAAAACAAAGTATCTCCTGCTGGATCACGGCGATTTTTGGCTCAGCGACACCCCGGATAAGCCCTCCATCGGCCCCGGGGCCGCCTGCAAGCGCATCTGCACCTGGGCGAAGCTGCGCAACATCAGAACCGGCGCCGTTTACGTCCACGTGAACACCCACTTTGATCACATTTCCGAAGAGGCGCGGGTGCAGGGGGCGCAGATCGTGAACGACTACATCACCGCCCACTTCGCGGACGTGCCCGTGGTCTTTACCGCCGATATGAACACCAGCGAATCGGGCGAGGCCTACGCCACCATGACGCAGCGGCTGAACAACGCCCGCCATAAAGCGCCGGACTGCGTGGACTTCGGCACCTTCCACGCCTGCAAACCGGAGACCCACGCGGATACCTACATCGATTTTGTCCTCTGCTCGCCGAATATCGCGGTCCATTCCTACCGCACCGTCACCGCAGGCATCGACGGCCGCTTTGTGTCCGACCACTTCCCCCTTTACGCGGACGTGACCATCCCCGGCAGCAGGGAACCTGTGTGCTGAAAAAAGGATTTGTCGAGCTGTAGGGGCGGGCACTGACCGCCCGTTAAACGCCCTTAAAATGAATGTGGTTAAGATGATTACGGTCACGGGCGGTCAGTGCCCGCCCCTACAGGGTTTCCTCGCAAAACTTCAATTTGTTGACTAAGAAGGAAAGGATCACACCATGGAAAAAGTCTGTCAATTCTTAAAGGACGCGGGGACCTATTTCCTCGCCACGGCGGAGGGGGATCAGCCCCGGGTACGGCCCTTCGGCACCGCCCACATTTTTGAAGGAAAGCTGTATATCGAAACCGGCAAGGTGAAGCCGGTGGCAAAGCAGATCCTCGCCAACCCCAAGGTGGAGCTGTGCGCGTTCAAGGACGGCGTGTGGCTGCGGGTAGAGGGCGAAATGGCGCTGGACGACCGGGTGGAGGCCAAAAAATCCATGCTGGACGCCTACCCGGAGCTGCGCGGCATGTACGACGAGAACGACGGCAACACGGCGGTGTTTTATTTCACCCACGCCAAGGCCACCTTCTCCTCCTTCACCGCGCCGCCGGAGACGGTGACGTTCTGAACCGGTTCGCGGACAGGTCCTTCCTCTGATCAGGTTCGCTGCCCCGGCTGCTTCCGCTGTTTCATTTCAGTGGAACGCTCCTTTATGGGCACAATGACGGATATCCCACAGGAAAAGAAAAATCACGCCGTGGGAGAATAACTCTCTCTCAGCGTGACGCGCCTGATATCTATATACATATATATCAGGAACAGAACACGTGGTTGCCGATGGTGCAGATCACGGGCCGGGTGCGGATCCACTGGCTTTTGGCGGTGCGGGGGTTATAATAATAGATCGCGCCGCCGCTGGGGTCCCAGCCGTTGATGGCGTCCCGGGCGGCTTTCTGTGAGGTGGCGTTGGGGGAGACGCTCCAGTTGGAATCGTTCACACAGCTGAAGGCCCCCTTCTGATAGATCACCCCGCTGACGGAATCGGGGAAGGAGGGATGCGCCACCCGGTTCAGCACCACCGCGCCCACGGCCACCTGCCCCTTGTAGCTCTCGCCCCGGGCTTCGGCGGCGATCAGCTTCGCCAGCAGCCATTCGTCGGAGGAGGAATAGCCGGAGGAGGAAGAAGAAAGGCCCAGGTACAGCAGCGTGGTGGGGCCGGCGATGCCGTCCGCCGTAATGCCGCAGGATTTCTGGAAAGCCTTCACCGCGGATTGGGTCCGCGCGCCGTATATGCCGTCCACGCTGCCGTCGTAAAAGCCAAGCGAACGCAGCTTGCTCTGGATCTGCCGCACCTCCTCGCCGGTAGAGCCCAGGCGGGAGAGCACGGGCCGCGCCACGTCTTTGGCAAAACCGCCCCCGGGGGCGTAGTTCACACACAGAAAGCCAAGGGCCAGAAGCAGCAGGACCGCCACAGCCCTGCGAAGGGAAAGTACAAAAGAAGAATGCTTTGTGTTCATGGATATCTCCTTGCCGTATTGGTATGGTCTGTGCTTATTGTTCGCAGTTTAATGCAAAAAAGACATAACAATATCTTGACAATAGTAGGATAATAACCTAAAAAACACCATATATAGTATTTCAAAAAAGCGCGTGAAAAAAATTGAAAAAAACAGAAAAAAGTGCTTGACATTTCGGGAAACCTGTGGTAATATATGCGAGCACTTGAGAGAGCGGACACCGAAAAGGGGC
>CAMJYF010000162.1 GCA_946409885.1 uncultured Clostridia bacterium
GATGCTGAACCTTGCCAAGGACGCGCTGGCCACCATCGGCATTACGCTGAACGTAAAGGACCTGGCCAACTCCGCCGACCTGTGGACCGGCATTGAGGCCGATCAGGTTCCCATGTGGTGCGCGGCCTGGGGCGCCACACCCGATCCCGATATGTATCAGGTGTATTACTCCGGCGTGGAATCCGGCGCGGAACCCGGCGGCAGCAACTACATGTATGACATTGCGGACGCCGAGCTGGATCAGCTGATCCTTGACGCGCGCGCTTCCCTTGACCAGCCCTACCGCAAGCAGCTGTACAAGGCCGCTCTCGACATCATCGTCGACTGGGCTGTTGAGGTTCCCGTCTATCAGCGTCAGAACGCCATCATCTTCAGCACCGAGCGTGTGAAGATGGATACCGTGACGCCTGATATCACGACGTACTATCCCTGGCTGAGCGAGATCTACAACATCGAACTCAACTGAGCGGACCATAACGTCTGATTGATTCAGTCATGACCCAAGGGGCAGATAGGAATAGACTTATCTGCCCCTTATTTATTAACCGGCATCCGGTCGCAAGTCGTAAGTCGTAAGTCGTAAGTTGCCCTTCGGGCAATTTTGTTCCGCCTTAATCAATCGGGGCGGATTGTACTTTTTTCTTCCCGTTTTCCCGAATACGAGGAAATGTTTTACTTACGACTCACGACTTACGACTTGCGACTGACAAGCGTCGGCCTGCCAATCCGACAATCGGAACAAAATAGGGGACTTCTAAAAAATGGGAAAGTATATCATCAAGCGCCTTCTGATATCCGTCGTGATCCTGTTTTTCGTGGCGTTTATCATCTACGCGCTCATGCGCGCCCTGCCCACCTCTTACGTGGAGAACATGGCGCGGCAGAAATCCATGCAGCCCGGCTCCAAGAGCTTTGAGGAATGGATGGAACAGCTCACGGCTGCTTACAATATGGACAAGGGCCTGATCCTCGGCTTCTTCGGCTGGCTCGGCAATATGCTGAAGGGCAACTTCGGCGACAGCTGGCGCTGGACCGTGCCGGTGGTGGAAAAATTCCACGATACCGTGTGGCTCTCCTTTGTCATGGGCGCCATCTCCTTTGTGCTGGAGCTGCTCATCGCCATCCCGCTGGGCATTATCGCCGCCACCAAACAGTACAGCAAGGCGGATTACACCATATCCGTCATTGCGCTGGCGGGCATTTCGTTGCCCACCTTCTTCTTCGCTTCCCTGCTGAAGCTGCTGTTTTCCGTCAAGCTGGGCTGGTTTGACCTGTACGGCCTGGTGGGACGAAATTATAACCAACTGGACGCCTTCGGGCAGATACTGGATAAAGCCCACCACCTGGTGCTGCCCATCATCACGCTGGTGGTGGTAAGCATGGGCTCCCTGATGCGCTACACCCGCACCAACATGCTGGAGGTGCTGAACGCCGATTACATCCGCACCGCCCGCGCCAAGGGCCTGCCGGAGAAAAAGGTCATCTACCGCCACGCCTTCCGCAACACCCTGATCCCGCTGGTCACCATCATCGGCGGCTCGCTGCCGGGGCTGTTTTCCGGCGCGCTGATCACGGAGACACTCTACTCCATCCCCGGCATCGGCTTCGCCTCCTACGAATCGATGATCGCCGGCGATATCCCGTTCTCCATGTTCTACATGGTCTTCTGCGCCATCCTCACGCTGCTGGGCAACCTGTTGTCCGATATTCTCTACGCCGTGGTGGATCCCCGCGTCAGGATCGCTTAAAGGAGGGGAAACGACATGAAGAAAGACAATACCGCTCCCTCCGAAAACAAAAAAACCAACTATTCCCTGAACGACGACCGCCGCGTCAAGGTGCTTTCCCCCGGCGCGCTGGTGGCCAAGCGGTTTTTCCGCAACCGGCTGGCCGTGACGGGCCTTGTGGTGCTGATCGCCATGTTCGCCTTCTCCTTTATCGGCGGCATGGTCAGCCCCTATAAGCAGGACCAGAAATTCTACCGGGTGGACCAGCAGTCCAAGGCCTACGCCGGCGTGGTGCGCAACGAGGAATGGCGCTACACCGTCAACGACGCCGAACAGTTCACCGGCGTGGTGCAGGCCCAGACCTTTTTGGCCATCACCAAAAACGCGGCGGAATTTTCCTACCGCGACACGGACTACACGCTGGAAAAGCTGGCCGACGACATTTACGCCGTGCGCACCGGCGGCGCGCTGATCGGCATCGCCACCAAAGAGGTGGTCAGCTCCTCCACCTCCAACGAAAAGTTCTCCTTTGATTTCACCTACAACGCCCTGCTGGCCAAGGCCACCAAGGCGGCCTCCTTTACCAGCGAGGGCAAGACCTACACCCTTGACGCGGACGGCGTGGTCTACGACGGCGGCGAAGAGGTCGCCTACGTCAGCGAGTACATCGTGCGGGCCGTGATGGGCGACGTGTTCCTGAGCCGCGACTTCAAGACGCAGCTGGTGGACGCGCTGGAGGCGGAGCAGGCGGAATTCACCTACACGGAGGCGGACGGCAGCGCCAGCGAATACGTGCTGACCTACAACGCCGGCACCAAATCCTGGGACGTGATGAAGGAGACCGACACCACCGTGTTCGACACCTACGCCGCCCCCACCAAAGAGCACTGGCTGGGCACCGACCGCAACGGCATGGACATGCTCACCCGCCTGATGTACGGCGGCCGCGTGTCGCTGATCATCGGCTTTATCGTGGTATTCATCGAATCCATCATCGGCGTGATCATGGGCGGCATCTCCGGCTACTTCGGCGGCTGGGTGGATAACCTTATCATGCGCATTGTGGACGTGTTCTACTGCATCCCCTCCATGCCCGTCATCATCATCCTTGGCGCGGCCATGGACGCGGCCAACGTGGAATCCTCCATCCGTATGCTCTACCTGATGCTGATCCTGGGCTTCTTCGGCTGGGCGGGCACCGCCCGGCTGGTGCGCGGACAGATCCTCTCGCTGCGTGAGCAGGAGTTCATGACCGCCACCGAGGCCTGCGGCATCAGCGTGAAGCGCCGGATCTTCAAGCACCTGATCCCCAACGTCATCCCCCAGCTTATCGTGGTCATGACCATGGGGCTGGGCGGCACCATCATCACCGAGGCCACCCTGTCCTTCCTGGGGCTGGGCGTGCGCTTCCCCTTCGCCTCCTGGGGCAACATCATCAACGACGTGAACAACGTGTTCGTGCTGACCCACTACTGGAACATCTGGATTCCCGCGGGCGTGCTGCTGCTGATGACGGTTCTGGCGTTCAACATCGTGGGCGACGGCCTGCGCGACGCCTTTGACCCGAAGATGAAGCGCTGAGAAGGAGGGAACAACATGGCTAAGAAAAAAGCAGAAGGCTATCTCTCCGCCAAGGAATCCCGCCGGATCTCCAAAGCGAACCGCAAGATAACCAATGAATTTGAAAAACAGCACAAGCGGAAGAACGTGCCGGAAAGCGAATACCTGACAAAAATGCGCGATCCCGCCAACACCCTTGAGATCGACGATCTGCACTCCTACTTTTATACGGACGTGGGCACCGTGAAGGCGGTGGACGGCGTATCCTTTGAGGTGCCCACCGGCAAGACCGTGGGCGTGGTGGGCGAATCCGGCTGCGGCAAATCCGTCACCAGCCTTTCCATCATGCAGCTGCTGCAGCGGCCCCAGGGGCAGATCGTCAGCGGCGAGATCCGCATGAACCTGGGCGGCAAGGCGGTGGATATCGCCAAGACCCCCATTGAGGCCATGCAGCACATTCGCGGCAACCAGATCTCCATGATCTTTCAGGAGCCCATGACCAGCCTGAACCCGGTGTTCCGCATCGGCGCGCAGGTGGACGAGGTGCTGGCGCTGCACAACGAGGAGCACCGCACCAAGGAGCAGATCAAGGCGCGCACCATCGAGCTGCTGCAGATGGTGGGCATCGCCAACAGCGAGGGCGTGTACAACATGTTCCCCCATGAGCTTTCCGGCGGTATGCGGCAAAGAGTGGTCATCGCCATGGCGCTGGCCTGCATCCCCAGGCTTATCATCGCGGACGAGCCCACCACGGCGCTGGACGTGACCATTCAGGCGCAGATCCTGGACCTGCTGCGCCAGCTGAAGGATCAGATCAACTCCTCCATCATGCTGATCACCCACGACCTGGGCGTGATCGCCGAAATGGCGGATTACGTGGTGGTGATGTACGCGGGCCGCGTGGTGGAAAAGGGCACCGCGGAAGAGATCTTCAGCAATCCCTGCCACCCCTACACCATCGGCCTGATGGCCAGCAAGCCCGTAGTGGGCAAAAAGGTGGATTCCCTGTATTCCATCCCCGGCAAGGTGCCCAACCCCGTCAACATGCCGGACTACTGCTATTTCAAGGACCGCTGCGAAAGCTGCGTGGCGGGCTGCGACGGCGAATACCCGCGCGAGGTGAGCGTTTCGCCCACCCACAAGGTGAGCTGCTACCGCTACTATGACGCCAAGGAGGGGAAGAACAATGGCTGAGCGCAAAAAAAACCAGAGCACGTTTACGCCGGTGCAGGTGGACGACCGCTACCTGCTGCAGGTGAACGCGCTGAAAAAGTATTTCCCCATCAAGAACGGCATGCGGGTGGTAGGCCAGGTGAAGGCCGTGGACGGCGTTACCTTCAACCTGAAAAAGGGCTCCACCATGGGCCTTGTGGGCGAATCCGGCTGCGGCAAAACCACCACCGGGCGCACCATTCTGCGGCTGTACAAGGACAAGACCGACGGGCAGGTGCTGTTTGAGGGCAAGGAGGTCTTTGACCTGACGGACAGGGAGATGCGCGCCATGCGCACCCAGATGCAGATCATCTTTCAGGATCCCTTCTCCTCCCTGTCCCCCAGGCTTCCCATCAGCGAGATCATCGGCGAGGCCGTGCGGGAGCATAAGATCGTGCCCAAGGCGGAATTCAACGACTATATCGACCAGGTGATGGACAACTGCGGCCTGCAGCCCTTCCACAAGGACCGCTATCCCCACGAGTTTTCCGGCGGCCAGCGGCAGCGCATCTGCATCGCCCGGGCGCTGGCGCTGAACCCCAAGTTCATCGTCTGCGACGAGCCGGTCTCCGCGCTGGACGTGTCCATTCAGGCGCAGATCATCAACCTGCTGCGGGACCTGCAGCAGAAATACGGCCTGACGTACCTTTTCATCTCCCACGACCTTTCCGTGGTGGAGCACATCTCCGACGCGGTGGGCGTGATGTACCTGGGCAGCCTTGTGGAATACGGCGAGACGAAGGATATCTTCGCCAACCCCCTGCACCCCTACACCAAGGCGCTGTTTTCCGCCATCCCGGTGCCGGACCCCACGGTGAAGATGAAGCGCATCGTGCTGGA
>CAMJYF010000163.1 GCA_946409885.1 uncultured Clostridia bacterium
AGTCGCTTCATTCCACACCCAAAAGCTCTCTGCCTTCCTGCTTTCGATGGCGACGACGGAATCAGGGTTTTCCTTTTCGCCGCCGCCCACATTGAACCGGAAGATATCCAATCCCAGGCCGGTCTCTTTGTTGTAAAGCAATGCCGCGATGCGTTCGGCCTCTGTTTCATCTTCTATGTTCTGCGCCCACCAGGCGGCGGAGGTACCAAATCCCTCGTTGGTCTGATAGGTTTCCCATCTGTTGATCTGCAGCGTATGTACCGGCATTTTTCCAACCCATCCCGTTATCGTCAGCATCATGCTCAGCATAAAGGTCATTATTCTGGTGAGAATGCTCATATTACGGCTCCTTTGTCTTTCATCTTATTTATTATATCTTCTGAATACACATTTTGCAATCCCCGGTACAGAAATAATTGACAGATAGCGATAAAATGTGGTATATTCTGAATAGAAAATCTCAGGAGGTACGTTATGAAGTTTGCTGTTATTTCCTTTTTCCGTCGGTTTATCGCTTTTTTTACGTCAGCCCTGTTGCTGCTCTGTCCCTCCCGGTCTCCGCAGGAACCGCCGGAGACCGCTTCACCGCCAAATTCCGTTGCCGCCTATAACGCGGCGGAGGCGGATTACGCGCTGACTGCCGACGTTGACAAAGAAGTTCACCCTATCAGTGACCTGCTTTTCGGCGCCTTCTTTGAGGATATCAACTTTGCAGGGGACGGCGGTTTGTACGCGGAGATGGTGTCCAACCGTTCCTTCGAGTTCACTTCGTTGGCCGCGGGGGACGGCTTGTTCGGTTACGCTCCCGTCGGCGGCGCGGCGCTTACACTGACAAAAGACCCTGCCAAGGGGATGAATGAAAACAATCCCACGTACCTTACGGTGACCAACCTCGGCGATACACTTGCGGGCGTCGCCAACCGCGGTTTTATGGAAGGGATGGCCGTGAAAGCGGAACAATACCGTTTTTCCGTCTATGCCCGTACAAACGCCTGTCCCGGAGGGCTGACGGTCCGCCTTTGCGCCGGAGAAGAAACGCTGACAGAAGAGCGCATCCCCTCCGTCGGTTCCTCCTGGCAAAAGTATATCGTACTACTGGATTGTCCCCGCGACGCGGCAGACAACGTAACCGTTCAGGTACTGATCGGTCAGGGCAGCGTGGATCTGGACATGGTCTCGCTGTTCCCGGTGAATACCTATCGCAACCATGAAAACGGCCTGCGGAAAGATTTGGTGGAAACGCTGGCGGTCATGCAGCCGAAATTTCTCCGCTTCCCCGGTGGCTGCGTCATTGAAGGGGAGAGCGCGGAGACGGCCTACCACTGGAAGGATACCGTCGGCGTGGACGCTGACGGCGAGCCGCTGCTGTGGAACGGCGTGTACGGCGACGTGGCGGTGAGAAAGCAGGGGATCAACCTGTGGACGGACTTGGGCGCGTCAGAAGACCCCTATCCCTCTTTTATGAGCTACGGCCTTGGTTTTTATGAGTTCTTCCAGCTGTGCGAGGATATCGGCGCTGCTCCCGTGCCGGTGCTGACCGCGGGGCTGTACTGTCAGATGCGGGGCAAAAGCCCCGTGCCGATGGATTCCGAGGAGTTCCGACGGGACGTGCAGGATCTGCTGGACCTGATCGAATTTGCCAACGGCGACGTCTCCACCAAGTGGGGCGCGGTGCGGGCAAGTATGGGCCATCCCGCTCCCTTTGGCCTTACCATGGTGGCCGTGGGCAACGAGAATGAGGGACAGGTCTATTTTGAGCGGTACGCCGCGTTTCTGGAGGCACTGCATCAGGCGCAGCAGGAACGGCCGGATGTATACGGCGGCGTGGAGATGCTGTTTTCCTCCGGCGCCAGCGACGGCCTGAACGGCGGCATGTATCTGCCCTCCTATCAGTTTGCGAAGGACTGGCTGAATGGCTCGGAAGACGTCGCTTCTTTTGCCGGGGCCACCGACCACCACTATTATCAGTCGCCGGAGTGGTTTTTGCAAAACGCCGACTATTATGACGAGGGCAACTACAGCCGTACCGTGGCGCATATGACTGATACCGTCTACGGCGGGGCGATTCCCGTTTTCCTGGGGGAATATGCCGCCCGTTCCAATACGTTGTACGCCGCCCTGGCGGAGGCTGCCTATATGACGGGGCTGGAACGCAACGGCGATATCGTGAAGATGGCCTCCTACGCGCCGCTTTTTGCCAGCATGACGGCCCGCCACTGGGCGCCGGACCTGATCTGGTTCAACAACCGCACAGTTGCTCCCTCCGTCAACTATGAGGTGCAAAAGCTGTTTTCCACCAATACCGGCAGCGTGCTGCTGAAAAGCAGTCTGCTGGGCGCGGGCGTTCCACAAAAGGCGCTTACTGGCCGCGTCGGCGTGGGTACCTGGTATACGGAGGCTGAATTTGACAATCTCCTTGTCGTCAATACCACCACCGGAAAAACCATTCTGAAGGATTCCTTTACGGCGCCGGATTTCCTGTGGAACTGGGAAAACCCGAACAACGGCGATTTTGCGATCAGCGGCGGCGTGCTGCGCCATAAGGGCACGGACATGAACTATTCCGATACCGGCGACGTGGCCTATTACGGCGGCGAGATCGGCACGGCCAACTATACCTATACCATTGATGCGAAAAAGACAGACGGCGACGAGGGTTTTCTGATCCCCTTTGCCGTACAGGATAAAGACAACTGCTATTTCTGGAATCTGGGCGGCTGGCACAATACGGTTTCCTGTCTGCAAAAGATGGAAAACGGAGCCAAAACCGGGCAGATCCTGAAAACCGTTTCCGATTTTACTGTCGAAACCGGTAAAACGTATCACTTGAAAATCGTCGTCAACGGAACCGCGGTGAAATGTTATGCGGACGACGTTCTGCTGATCGATTACGATACCGCCCACACGGCCGAGGCGGAAGCCTATCAGGTGGTATCGAAAGCGGAAAATGGCGATATCATCATCAAGCTTGTCAACGTGACAGAGCGAAAAAAAACCTTCGGTGTGCGGCTGAACGGCTTTGATCCCACCGGGTATTCCCTGCAATACACCGCGCTGACCGGTGACAGCATGACGGCAGAGCAGGGGAGCCTCTCCTCCGGTTCACTGGAGATCCCCGCCGCTTCTTTCAATTTCACCGCCGCCCCGCGAAGCGTCACGGTGTTGCGGTTTACAGCGCATTGAGAAAGGCTACGTTTTCCACAACAAAATTGATTCGCGCAAAAAATCGAACGCGTCGGCGGAAGTCGGCGCGTTCGATTATAAAAATGATCATTTGCTTTAAGTAAAGCGATGATGGTCAGATGATGCGGATGGCCTTCACGGCTTCGATCTGCTTCAGCGATTCCACCGTCTCGTCAGTCAGGGCGTCGTCAGTATCAAACAGGCAATATCCCACGTCTTTCCTGACGGCGTCAGCCTGGGCGGTCACACGGATGCCGGCGGCTTTCAGCGCGTCTGCCAGAGCGGCGGCACAGCTGCCGCAGGTGACGGCGGCGATCCTGACCTTACCGGCTCTTTCCATGGAAAGGGCGGGAAAGTTGACGGAATTCTTTACGTTACCGTTCAGCAGATAATCGGACAACTGGCATACCGCCATCACGGCGCAGTTTTCCTCTGCTTCCGGGGTGGAAGCGCCCAGGTGCGGGATGGCGATCACGCCCTCCGCGCCCAACTGCTCGTCGGTAGGGAAGTCTGTGGCGTAGGCCGCGCATTTGCCGCTGGCAAGCGCCGCGAGGATATCGCCGTTGTCCACCAGCTCGCCGCGGGCAAAGTTGAGGATGCGGACGCCGTCCTTTGCTTTGGCAAGGTTGGCGGCGCAGACGACGCCGCGGGTGGCGTCGTTCAGCGGCGCGTGCAGAGTGATATAATCGGATTTTGTGAAAATATCATCAGTGCTGTCGGTCAGGGTGATTCCCTCCGCCAGAGCGGCCATGGTGTTATCCGTAATAAAGGGATCGTAACCGAGCACCTCCATGCCCAGTGCCTTGGCGGCGTTTGCCACCTTGATGCCGATGGCCCCGAGGCCGAACACGCCCAGCGTTTTACCGAGGATCTCCGGCCCGGCGAAATTGCTCTTGCCCTTTTCCACGGCCTTGCCCACGTTGGCGCCCTCGCCCTTCAGGGTCTTGCACCACTCCGCGCCGGCCACGATCTTACGGGAAGCAAGGAACAGCGCGCAGATCACAAGCTCTTTCACCGCGTTGGCGTTGGCGCCGGGGGTGTTGAACACGCAGATGCCGCTCTCCGTGCAGCGGTCGATGGGAATGTTGTTGACGCCCGCGCCCGCCCGCGCGATGGCCAGCAGATTGTCGCTGAAGGCCATATCGTGCATGGCGGCGGAACGGACGATCACTGCGTCGGGATTCTCAAAGCTGTCGGAACAGGCAAAGCAGTTGGCGTCAAAATGGGAAAGCCCGCTTTTGCTGATTTTGTTGAGTGTCAGAATATTGAACATACGTTGCGCCTCTCGATCAGGAATTGTTCTTCTCGAATTCCTTCATGAATTCCACTAATTTCTCCACGCCTTCCAGCGGCATCGCGTTGTACACGGAAGCTCTCATGCCGCCGGTGGTGCGGTGGCCCTTCAGGTTGATAAAGCCCGCGTCGGTGGCTTCCTTCACAAACTTCGCGTCCAGATCCTTGTCGCCGGTGACGAAGGGAATGTTCATCAGGGAGCGGTCCTCGGGGTTGATAACGCTCTTGAACATCTTGGAGTGCTCAAAGAAGTCATACAGCAGGTTGGCCTTTTTCACGTTGTTGGCCTTGATGGCCTCCAGACCGCCCTTGTCCTTGATCCATTCCAGCACCAGCTTGCACATATAAATGGTCCAGCAGGGGGGCGTGTTGTACAGGGAATTGTTGTCCGCCTGGATCTTGTAGTTCAGCATGGTGGGGGTGCAGGCCATCTCATTGCCCAGCATATCCTCACGGATGATGCACACCACAAGGCCCGCGGGGGCGATGTTCTTCTGCGCGCCGCCGTAAACCATGGCAAACCTGGTCACGTCCAGCGGTTCAGACAGGAAGCAGGAGGAGACGTCAGCGATCAGCGGCACGTCGCCCGTATCCGGAATGTAGGGATACTTGGTGCCGTAGATGGTGTTGTTCATGCAGATATAGAAATAGTCCGCCTCGGGATCGATATCCTCCCTGGTCACCTTGGGGATATAGGAATAGACCTTGTCCTCGGAGGAGGCGACAACTCTGGCGTTGCCGTATTTCTTGGCTTCCTGGTAAGCCTTCTTGGCCCAGTTGCCGGTGATGATATAATCCGCTTTGTTGTTCTTGTTCATGAAGTTCAGCGGGATGGCGGCAAAGTGGGTGG
>CAMJYF010000164.1 GCA_946409885.1 uncultured Clostridia bacterium
CGAGGGCCTCCGCCGTGCGGGAGACGGCCCCCAGGTTGTCGGGGTTCTGCACGTTGTCCAAAAAGACGTACAGTCCCCGGGGATCGACCGGCGCGTCCCCTTTTTTTCTTTGGCAGACGCAGAAAATGTGCTGGGAGGTCCGGGTATCGGAAAGCCTTTCCGCCGCCGCCTCGCTGAGGAAAAAGGCCTGCTTTGCCGTTTTTTGCAGCAGCGCCGCCTCCGCGGGGTATTTTTCCGCCGCCGCCTCCGTCAGAAAGAGGGTTTCCACCGTCACGCCGTTTTGGGCCGCGTCCGCGCACAGGCGGGCGCCCTCCAGCAGGAACAGGCCGGTCTTTTTCCGCTCCCGCCGGTCCAGCAGCGCCGCGGCGCTTTTAACGCGGGGGTTGGTTTTGGAGGTGATGATCTCCATGGCTATTTCACCACGATATCCAGGGCGATCTCCCGGGCGATCAGCAGCAGCGCGATGAGCACCGTGGGCATCAGCCAGTAGTGGGCCGCCTTATGGGGAAAGCGGGGCTGGTCGCCGGGGCGCAGCCGGGCGAAATGCCGGTTGCTGAGCACGTAGCCCACAAAGGCCAGCACGCCCAGAGCGATCGTGCCGTAGGTGACGGCCAGCGACAGGACGATGCCGAGGCTTTCGCCGGAAGCGGCCACGGCGGAGGTATATAATACGGAGATGAAATTGTTGAGGAAATGCAGCAGGATGTTCATCCACATGGAGCCGGTCACCACGTTGATATACCCCAGCGCCACCCCCGCCAGAATGGCGAAGGGCACCTGCATCATGTTGCCGTGCACCAGCCCGAAGATGAGGGCGGAGGTGATGATGGCGAACCAGTCGCCGTAGCGGCGCAGGGGCTGCATGATAAAGCCCCGGAAGATCAGCTCCTCCAGCAGGGCTGGCAGCACGGCGGTGTGGACCACCGTCAGCAGCAGCAGGCCCAGCGTTTCCGGCGCGTCGCCCTGCTGTTCCATGGCGGTTTCGTAAGAGCGGAACGTAACGCCGACGGAGTTGGCGAACGTGACGATATAGTTGGAAAGCACGTTGCCGATAAAGCACAGCCCCAGCCCTGCGGGCACCAGCAGCACCGCCTGCCAGCCGCCCCGCGGCTTTTGGAAGGGCAGCGGTCTGTCAAAGCCGGTCACCCGCCGCGCCACGGCAAAAATCACCGTAAAGGGCAGTGCCAGACAGAACATGGAATACATCGTCTCCGCCAGCAGCGAAAAGACCTCGTCGTTCAGATAGCGGTCGTAAAGATCGCCCACGTTGGAGAGCACAAAGGAAAAGGCCGTAGACAGCAGCAGATACAGCAGCACGCCGGTACCCGCCGCCATGCCCAGCAGCATCAGATTGCGCCGGGAGGGATCGGCAAACGCCTCCCGCAGCTTTTGCCCGAAAGATTTTTTCGGGGGATAGTACCCGTAAGGCTGCCCGCCGTTTCCATAGGGAGAATTACCTCCCCCACCGTAGGGATAGGGCGGACGCTCCCTGTTTTGCCCATAGGGATACTGTCCGTTCCCCCCGTTGAAGCCGTATGGGTATTCATTGTCATTCATAGTGTCACCTGAAAAAAATGAGAGTGGGAAGTCGGAAGTAAGAAGTCGGAAGTGGGAAGTGGGAAGTCGGAAGTCTCCGGCATCGAAGGATCTCTGTCGCAGTCTCCGCAGCCTTTTGCCGAACCGTCCGGCAAAGAGCTATATCGTATTTCAGAAAACGTCGCGTCCAAAGGACTTCCGACTGACGACTTCCGACTGACGACTGACGCCGCCGCGCGGCGTCACCGTCCGCAGCAATGCTTATACTTCTTGCCGCTGCCGCAGGGGCAGGGGTCGTTGCGGCCCACCTTGGCGCCCTTTTTCACCGGCTGCTTTTTCTCGCTGCCGTCGGTGGAGCCGCCGGTGGAGGAGGTGACCGTCACGGTCTGCTTGCGCTCCACGTCCGCCTCGGAATGGACCACCGCCGTCAGCAGCATCTGCACCGTGCCCTCCCGGATGGAGGTGGTCATCTCGTCGAACATGTCAAAGCTCTCCTGGCGGAAGGCCACCACGGGGTCCTGCTGGGCGTAGGCCCGCAGGCCGATGCCGCGCTTGAGCTGGTCCATGGCGTCGATGTGGTCCATCCAGTTCATGTCCACGTTGGTGATCAGCACCTTGTGCTCTAGGGCGGTCATGATCTCCTTGCCGTAGGAGGCGGTCATTTCGTCCAGCCGGGCGATGGCCAGGTCCTGCATGAATTTCTTTACGCCCTTGTTGCCCTTTTCCACGGGGATGGCGTTCTCGCCGATCAGCCACGCGTACTTGCTCTTCAGGCCCGCCATGTTCCAGTCCTTGCTGTCGATGGCGGAGGAGCAGTAGAAATCCACCGCGTCGGCCAGGGATTCGTCGATCATCTTGCGGATGGTGGCGTCCATGTCCACGCCGTCCAGCACCTGATTGCGCTGGGAGTAGATCAGCTCGCGCTGTTTGTTCATCACGTCGTCGTACTGCAATACGTTTTTACGGATGGCGAAGTTGTTGGATTCCACCCGCTTCTGGGCGCTTTCCACGGCGCTGGTGAAAAGCCGCGCCTCCACGGCGGTGTTCTCGTCCGCGCCCAGCATATCCAGCGTTTTATAGAAGCGGTCGCCGGCGAACAGCCGCAGCAGGTCGTCCTCCGCGGAAAGGTAGAAGCGGCTTTCGCCCGGGTCGCCCTGACGGCCGGAACGGCCGCGCAGCTGGTTGTCGATCCGGCGGGATTCATGCCGCACGGTGCCGATGATGAAAAGTCCCCCGGCCTGGCGCACCTGCTCCGCCTCGCCCGCCAGCTCGGCTTTATACTGGCTTTCCAGCTCGCTGAAGGTTTTGCGGGCCTCCAGAATGGCCTCGTCCGTGGTCTCGGAAAAGCCGGTGGCCTCGCTGATCAGCTCGTCGGTATATTCCATCTTGCGCATCTGGGCCTTGGCCAGGTATTCCGCGTTGCCGCCTAAGATAATATCGGTACCGCGGCCCGCCATGTTGGTGGCGATGGTCACCGCGCCGAACTTACCGGCCTGCGCCACGATCTCCGCCTCGCGCTCGTGCTGCTTGGCGTTCAGCACCTCGTGCTTGATGCCGCTGCGCTTGAGGGCGTGGCTGAACTGCTCGGATTTTTCAATGCTGACGGTACCCACCAGCACGGGCTGGCCCTTTTCGTGGCACTTGCGGATCTGCTCGATGATGGCGTTGAACTTGGCCTTTTCGGTCTTGTACATCACGTCGTCGTAATCCTTGCGGATCATGGGCTTGTTGGTGGGGATCTCCACCACGTCCAGAGAGTAGATCTCCTGGAACTCCTCGCTTTCGGTCATGGCCGTACCGGTCATGCCGGAGAGCTTGTTATACAGACGGAAATAATTCTGGAAGGTGATGGTGGCCAGCGTCTTGGATTCCTGCCGCACGTTGACGCCCTCCTTGGCCTCGATGGCCTGGTGCAGGCCCTCGTTGTAGCGGCGGCCCAGCATGATACGGCCCGTGAACTCGTCCACGATCAGCACCTCGCCGTCCTTCACCACGTAGTCGATATCCCGCTTCATCACGCCCCGGGCCTTGATGGCCTGATTGATGTAGTGCTGCAGGGAAAGGTTCTCCGCGTCCATCAGGTTGTCCACGTGGAACCACTCCTCCGCCTTGGCGGTGCCGCGCTTGGTCAGCGTGGCGGTCTTGGCCTTTTCGTCCACGATGTAGTCGGTATCCGCTTCAACCAAATCTTCCACGTCGTCCTTGGCGTTCAGCTCGGTGATGCGCATCACCTTCAGCTGCCGGGCAAAGTCGTCCGCCAGCTGATACATTTCGCTGGATTTGTCGCCCCGGCCGGAGATGATCAGAGGGGTACGGGCCTCGTCGATGAGGATGGAGTCCACCTCGTCCACGATGGCGAAGTTGTGGCCCCGCTGCACCCGCTGCTCTTTGTAGAGGACCATGTTGTCCCGCAGGTAGTCGAAGCCCATCTCGTTGTTGGTGCCGTAGGTGATGTCGGCGGCGTAGGCCTCCTTGCGCTCCTCGTTGGTCTTTTCGTGGATGATCAGGCCCACGGACAGCCCCATGAAGCGGAAGATTTTCCCCATCCATTCGCTGTCGCGCTTGGCCAGGTAGTCGTTGACGGTGACGATGTGCACGCCATCGCCCGCCAGCGCGTTCAGGTACGCGGGCAGGGTAGCCACCAGCGTTTTGCCTTCGCCGGTCTTCATTTCGGCGATGCGCCCCTGGTGGAGGATGATGCCGCCCTCGATCTGCACCGGGAAGTGCTTCATGTTCAGCACCCGCCACGATGCCTCGCGGCAGGCGGCGAAGGCCTCCGGCAGAATGTCGTCCAGGGTCTCCCCCTTGGCCAGGCGCTCCTTGAATTCCGGCGTTTTCGCCTTCAGCTGGTCGTCGGTGAGCTTGCTGTAGCTCTCCTCCAGCGCCAGCACCTTTTCCAGCTGCGGCTTGATTCGTTTGATCTCCTTGGCGGAATAATCGCCGAACAGTTTTTTGATCAGAGACATTTCAATTAAGGTCCTTTCTATAGGGAAAATAATGATAAAAGAATTAAAAGTAAAAAGTTGAAAGTGAAAAGCAAAAGTAAAGATCATTTTAACCCTCAACTTTTAACTTTTCAATTTGGATGCTGCGCGTAAGCGCAGTATCCGCTCATGGGGCAGTTCTCACACCTGGGTTTCCTCGCGTCGCACACGGCGCGGCCGTGCAGCACGTTGCGGTGGCAGTAGTCGTTGCTGTCCTCCGGCGGCAGCAGATCCCGCAGGGCGAACTCCACCTTCACGGGGTCTTTGGTATCCACCAGCCCCAGCCGGTTGGAGATGCGGATCAGGTGGGTATCCGCCACCACGGCGGGCTGGCCGTACACGTCCCCCACGATCAGGTTGGCAGTCTTGCGGCCCACGCCGGGCAGGGTGGTCAGCTTTTCGATGGAATCCGGCACCACGCCGCCGAAGTCGGACAGCAGCATCCGCGCCATGCCGATCAGGTCCCGGGCCTTGTGATGAAAAAAGCCGCAGGAGCGGATCAGTTCCTCCACGTCCGCCACCGCCGCTTCGGACATCGCCTGCGCGTCCGGGTACTTTTCAAACAGCGCCGGGGTGACGAGGTTCACCCGGGCGTCGGTGCACTGGGCGGAAAGCCGCACCGCCACCAGCAGGCGGAAGGGATCGTCCGCCTCCAGCGAGCAGACCGCGCCGGGATACAGCGCCTTCAGCGCCTCGTTGGCCCGCAGGGCAACCTCTTTTTTCTCCATCCGCGCACACCTCCAGTATGGAACGTTTCCTAAAGTATATACAACCCCACTGGAAAAATCAAGTATGATTT
>CAMJYF010000165.1 GCA_946409885.1 uncultured Clostridia bacterium
TTGGGCGCGGCGTTGTCCGACAGCGAAAAATTTCTTCACGCCGTCCACCGCGTCTTTGATGTTGACGATATAGTGGCGGATGCCGAGATGCTTCACCAGCAGCAGCGCCTTGTCGATATCCGCCTGCTCGCCGCAGGGCATCAGTACGCCGATGACCCTCTCCTTTCCCAGCGCCTCCGCGCACAGGGCCGCCACAATGGAGCTGTCCTTGCCGCCGGAAATGCCGATCACCGCGTTGCAGCCCGGTCCGTTTTCCGCAAAGAAATTCCGGATCCACGCCACACAGGCGTCCTTTGTTTTTTCAGCGTTGAATAGGTACATTGTCGTTCATCCTTTTCTCAAATTGGGGTTGACGAGTACAGCTTGCTGAGTCGGAAGTGGGAAGTCGGAAGTCAGGATCGTCATGCGCCGACGGGGTCGCTCCGCTCCTCGGTTTTATGATCCTACCACCTTACGGCGGGCATTGATTGGTTCCGTCGATTGTGCGGCTGCGGGACTTTCGACTGACGACTTACGCAACTTTCCCACTTGAAATAGAGAGATTTGTTGATCTGATGCAAAATCCGTAGCGCGGCACCTCAGTGCCGCTATTTGCCAAAGTTACATTTCGGTAACCTGGGGAATCAGGAAAACCGCTCTGTTTTTAGAAACAAATCCTTATTTTAAGTTCAAAAAATAAGTTGTTTGTGCCACGAGCGGCACTGAGGTGCCGCGCTACCGCATGGGCTACCGCCTTACGGCGGGCGTTGATTGGTCCCGTCGACCGTGCGGCTGCGGGACTTCCGACTTCCGACTTCCGACTGACGACTTACGACTGAATTTCGATCTGGCAGCTGCGCATGGTTTCCAGCGCCGCTTCATGCTTTTCGGGGGTCACGCCCGCGCAGCAGGCCGCGTCCACACGAATGGGCGCTTCCGGGAAGTGGGCTTTCAGCAGCAGCGCATTGCTGACCACGCAGATATCCGTGCAAAGGCCGATCAGCTCTATGGAGAAGTCCTCCTCCCCCGCCGCTCTCGCGATCAGCTCCGGCAGGGCCGTGGAGCCGAAGGTGATCTTCTCCACCGGGGTATAGGATTTTTCCGCCAGCGCGGCGGCCACGTCTTGATCCAGCCGCCAGCCCGCCCTGTTTTTGACGCAGTGGGGCACCGGCAGGAATCTTCCCTCCTGCGTGTCCATATAATTCTCAAAATGGGTGTCGAAGGTGACAAAAATCTCCCCCTTGAAGGCTTTGATCTTTTCCACAACGGCGGGCACGATGGCGACAGCCTCTTTGCTGCCCAGCGCCCCGTCCACAAAATCCTTCTGCATATCCACAACCACTAAAAATCGCTTCATAACCGTGCCTCCGTACCCTATATATTTCCGTTATTATTATGCGGGCCGGCCGTTGACAGTCGCCGCGCTTCCGCCGGAAGCGGGAATGCCAACCGCTGCATACGGCCGCATATTCATACATATTCCTTCAATTGGATTGTAATACACCGCACCGCCGTTGTCAAGCAAATCTTGCGTCCGTTCCCGCGCGGCTGGGCCGCGCAAAGAAAAACGGCCGTTATGGCAAAAGAATCCCCGCCAACGACCGCAGCCGGGGACGGGGATTGTTGATGATCTGTTTGCCGCCCTTGCCAAACGGTTTTCCGGAGGCCGCGCACGGTAAAGCAAAAAACGGCTGACGCCGCCGCAGGGCGCGCCGGAGAGCGTGAACCGCCGTTCAATCCAGCGAAAAAGGCTCCCGGTACGATTCGCCGTCAAGGGTCTTCCAGCAAAAGGCGTTATCCGCAAGGGTCATATAGCCCCGGGGGGCGTTTTCCTTGGGCAAAGAAACCGACCCCGGATTGCAGTAGATATACGTTTCGCGGACCTCGCAGGCGGGAACGTGGGTGTGCCCGTGCAGGAGGATATCGCCCCGGCGCAGCGGGGGCAGGTGCTCCCGGTGGAACAGGTGGCCGTGGGTGACAAAGATCAGGCGTTCACCGGCGGAAAGCAGCGCGTAATCCGCCATGACCGGAAAGCGCAGCATCATCTGATCCACCTCCGCCTCGCAGTTGCCCCGCACGCAGAGGATCCGGTCCGACAGGCCGTTGAGCATTTCAGCCACCGCTTTGGGGGCGTATTCCTCCGGCAGGTCGTTGCGCGGCCCGTGGTACAGCAGATCCCCCAGCAACAGCAGCCGGTCCGCCTCTTCCCTTTGATATGCCTCCAGCAGCTGCCGCGTCCAGAAGGCGGAGCCGTGAAGATCCGACGCGATCAGCCACTTCACCGTTTGGTTTCCCCCGTTTTCCGCGTGCGCAGCCACCACTCGGTGTAGGCATCCGGGTAATTGGTCTTGAAAGCCGTCACGCCCATATCGCAGAGCTGCTGCCACCACTCCGGGTAATCGCCCAGGTTGGAAAACACTCTGACGCCCATCCCGGCCAACATCTCCACGTCCGCTTTGGTAAAGGCCTCGTTGTTGAGGCCCACCTCCCA
The DNA here is from genome assembly GCA_946409885.1 of uncultured Clostridia bacterium. Taxonomy (GTDB): domain Bacteria; phylum Bacillota; class Clostridia; order Oscillospirales; family Acutalibacteraceae; genus RUG806. The sequence continues at coordinate 2,471 of CAMJYF010000165.1, forward strand.
CAGGTCGGACCGGCGGACGAAGTCCATCGTCTTTTCATTGATAAAGCGGATGTTCGCCCCCAGGCGCAGCCCCTCCGGCTTGCCATTTTCCCGGTAATGGGCCTGCATCTCCTCCAGCACCTCCCAGTTGCCGGAGAAAAAGATATAGCGGGATACATTGGGCGATGCGGCCAGGATCTCGTCCATGCGGGGGCACATCCCTGTGGTCTTGAACTCCACCTCCACGGTAAAGTCGCCTTCCACCGTGGCCAGCCACGCGTCAAATTCCGGAAAGGTGATCAGGTGTGTCACCCGCTCCTCCCGGTAATCGGGCGGGGTGATCATACGCCGCCCGCCGTCGTGCTCCGTCCACGGATAGGGCGGGTACTTCAGCTTGAGGGCGTCGCGGTAAGGGATATCGAACCGCTTGATCTGCTCCGCGGTCAGCTCCCTGAGCACGTCCCGGTGGCGCTCAAAGGTCATATACCCCATCGTGCCGTTATGGGTCACGATGATCTCGCCGTCGCCGCTGATCTGGATGTCCATCTCCACCCCTTCGAAGCCCAGCTCCGCCGCCTTCTGAAAGGCCTCCAGCGAGTTTTCCGGCGCAAACTGGGTCACGCCTGTGTGGGCCAGCCGCATGGGCAGGCCGCCGTATTCTTTTTTCATGACACTGTCCTCCTGTGCTTCCAATGATGAAACAGGGCTCTGTTTATATCTGATTGAAAACCCCGCCCGTTTCGTTTTTCAGACGATACTATACACCAGACGGCGCAAAAACACAAGAGAAAACTTTCTGAAAAACGGACGTTCCTGACAAGCCCCGGCGGCAGATGGGGGCTTGCATTCCCGCGCCGTATCCGCTATAATAAAAAAAAGATAAACGTCCGGCGCGTCCCGCCCGATCACAGGGCAGGCCGTCCGTCAAAAAAAGGAGAATGACCATGAAAATTGCGGTAACCTATGACAACGGAAACGTCTTCCAGCACTTCGGCCATACCGAGACCTTCAAAATCTACGAGGTGCAGGACGGCAAGGTGGTCCGCGCGGAGATCATCGGTTCCGACGGCACCGGCCACGGCGCGCTGGCGGGCATGCTGCACGACAGAAGTATCGACGTGCTGATCTGCGGCGGCATCGGCGGCGGAGCCCAGGCGGCGCTGGCCGAAAAGGGCATTGAGCTGTGCGCCGGGGCCTTCGGCGGCGCGGACGAGGCGGTGGCGGCCTACCTGCGGGGCGAGCTGGAAAACACCGGCGCCAACTGCGACCACCACGGCGAGGGACATACCTGCGGCGAGCACGGCTGTGGGGAAAGCCATGACTGCGGCGGCTGCCACGGGGCGCAGCCTTCCATTCAAGGAAAAAACGTGGGCAAAACCTGCCGTACCCACTACCGGGGCACCTTCAACGACGGCGCCCAGTTCGATTCCTCCTACGACCGGGGCGAACCGCTGGAATTCGTCTGCGGCGCGGGCCAGATGATCAGGGGCTTTGACGCCGCGGTGGCGGACATGGACGTGGGCCAGATCGTCGATATCCACCTGACGCCGGAGGAGGCCTACGGCCAGCCGGACCCCGCCGCCATATTCACGGTGGCCCTCTCCCAGCTGCCCGGCGCGGAGGAGCTTTTCGTGGGAGAGCAGGTCTATCTGCAAAACCAATACGGCCAGCCCTTCCCGGTGAAGGTGGCGGCCAAAGACGCGGAAACCATCACCTTTGACGCCAACCACGAAATGGCAGGCAAGGAGCTGAACTTCCGCATTGAGCTGGTTGAGGTGAAATAAGGAAACGATGGAAATACGCAAGGCGACGGAGGCGGACCTGGAGCGGCAGATGGCGATCTACGCCCGCGCCAGGGAGTTTATGGCGCGGACCGGCAACCCCCACCAGTGGGGCCCGAACCGCTGGCCGCCGGAGGAGCTGATCCGGGAGGATATCCGGAACGGCAGCAGCTATGTCTGCGTCGGCGAGGACGGCCGGGTGATCGGCACCTTCTTTTTCACGCAGGGCGAGGATATCGAGCCCACCTACCGTGAGATCACGGACGGCGCGTGGCTGCGGGGCGGCCCCTACGGCGTGGTGCACCGGATCGCCTCGGACGGCACCGAAAAGGGCGTGGGGACCTTCTGCCTCAACTGGGCGTTTGCGCAGTGCGGCCATCTGCGCATCGACACCCACGCGGATAATACGGTGATGCAGGGCCTGCTGGCAAAGCTGGGCTTCCGCAGATGCGGGATCGTCTACGTCCATGAGGACCGCTCCCCCCGGTTCGCCTACGAAAAGATCTGATCGGACGCCGCAGATAAAAATAACGGCGCGTACGGGAAATCTTCGGGATCTCTCTTACGCGCTTTCTTTCTGTCATAGGCTTTGGGGTTGGGCGGTCGGCGGGTGACGGGGCTGATATCCCAGGTCTTCCGCCGTTTGGCGTTCAGCTCTTTTTTCTTTTTCTTGGAGAGCTTTTCATAAGGGACAAATTTTTCCATGATATATCCTCCTTTTTGAAATGATCTGAGAGAATTATACACGAAACAGGCGGCAAAAACAAGGCTTTCCGTTGCTTTTTTCGGAAATCGATGATAAAATCAAAAATAAAAAACAAAGGAGCGCAACTCATGAGCCGTCACGTCGTTACAATGAAACAACCCGCCGCCTGGCACAAGGAACGCTGGCGGGAGGCCCTGCCCCTGGGCAACGGCCTCACCGGGACGCTGATCCCCGGGGCCATCGGGGAGGAGACCGTGCTGTTCAACCGCTTTGACCTGTGGGAGGACGGCGAGGACCCGCCCGTTCCCGACGTGACGGAGGCCTTCCGCGCCCAGCG
>CAMJYF010000166.1 GCA_946409885.1 uncultured Clostridia bacterium
AGCGGGTACTCGCCGCTGCCAATGGTCTCATTGGTGGGGGTAACGCCGTCCACATTCAGGATCTTGCTGGTGTTCAGCTTGTCGGTCTCCATGTTGGTCAGGTAGTAATACACCGTGTAGCCCAGCGCGTCCTCGCTGTCGTCGTAGTCCGCCACGGCCTCCAGCAGGCCGATCATGGAGCCCACGATCATATTGGAGGGTGGGTTCATCAGCTCGTCCCCCAGGTTGATGAGCTTGTCGAACAGGGTCTGGGAGCCGCTGTCCTTGTTGCGCTGATAGGCAAGGATCGCGCCATCGTCGCCGCCGACCTCGCTCCAGTCGGTGATCTTTCCCCGGTAGATATCCTTGATCTCATCGATAGTCAGCGTTTTTACCGGGTTTTCCCGCGAGCAGATGAATACCAGCGCGTCCACGCCGATGGGGGTCATCTCCAGCTCCACGTTTTTCTCTTTGATGTATTCCCTGGCTTCCTCACTGGGCTCGTAGGCCAGCAGAATATCAAAATCGCCGTCCACGATGGCCTTGTAGTTGTCGGTGGTGGAACCGGCAAAGGTGATCAGCTCGTCGGCCTCGTCCCGGCTAATGCCCAGCACGGAGGCCGTGACGGCCTGCCCCAGCGGCAGGTTGGCCAGCGACCCGCCCATGCGGGGGTAATTGTCAAGGGTAAACGCGAAATCCACCTGCTTTGCCGTAGGCTTTTCGGTGGTTTCCTTTTCCGTTGTCACGGCGTCGGTCTCCGTAGCGGGCCCCGTCACATCCGGTTCTGCTTTTTTCGCGCCGCAGCCGCAGGTCAGCAGCAGCGAAAGCGCCGCCAGCAGGGCAAACAGTTTTTTCATGGCAAGGATCTCCTTTATTTTATGTGATACTGTGATCATACCAACATATCGTCGTAAAAGGAAGCGATGGGACGCAGCTCCCCGTCGCAGATATAGTTTATATCGTTTTTGCGGTAGAAAAGATAGTCGCTGCCGTTGATGGTGAGCATGGTGCAATCCTCTGCCCTGTCCACCGGCGTTGTTCCCGCTGTCAGATCGCGGATGTCGCAGTACCTGTCCCGCCAATCGCCCGGGTAGTGGTACGTCACCAGCAGTCTGCCCGTACAATACGTGGGGCTGACGTCGTCCGCGCTGACCGCCGCGCCTTTTCCCGCGGGAAGAACAGTGCGGTCCTCTCTGACAAAAATCTCCGCGTGTCCGTTTTCGTCGGTAAACAGAGTGTATCCGTCCGGCAGTCTGTACCAATTGGTATAGGCAAACGGCAGCGTGGCGACCGTTTTGCCGTCAAGACCGATAATGGTTGTTCTGCCGTCCTGCGCCACGTAAAGGAACACGTCGCGGAGATCGTTATAGATCGCATCCATCGCGGATTCCGGCGCGTCGGAGCAATCCACCAGGCATACGCGGCGCAGCCGGGCGTCGTAAACGGCGTATCCCCTTTTTCCCTCTTCCAGATAGGAGTAAGAGATGACCGCGTAGGGCCGCCCCTGATAGCGGCACAGACTGATATACGTGTCCTCGCCCGAGCGCGGCGCTTCCACGGAACCGACTTCGTCGCCGTCGTCATCCAGCCGGAGCAGTTTTCCGTCCCCCGGCAGATAGAGGTAGCAGCCGCCCTCCGGCGCAAGCAGACAGCGCGTATCGGAACCGAAGGTGAAAACCAGCTCCCCCTTCCGGTTGTAAAGGCGCCTGTCCCCGTTCACCAGCCCGCCGCAGGCGTCCGAAACGTACTCATCCCCCATATCAAGGGTCAGGCTCAGCTGCCCGTCCTCAAAATAGAGAACGTCGGAGTGTCTGAGCGTAAAAGCATGCTCCTCGTACACGCTGCCTTCCAGAATCAGGCTGTTATCCCCCACGGACAACAGCCGCAGCGTTTGATACTGCGACAGATAATCGGACAGATCCGCCACCAGATCCAGATGACTGTCGTAAAGCCGGTAGGAACGCATCTGTCCCGGGCTTTCTTCATAGGAATCGGACTCATACGTGGCGCACTGGATCACCGTTTTCCCGGTGACTTCGTCCGTAAAACAATACGGATACCCTCCGCCGGCCTCCACCGCTCTGCTGCCATCCGCGCTGATCAGCACGGAGGACTCGCTGTTGTTATAGTACTCTTCCGCGCGGCGGAAGGCTGCCTTGGCCCCTTCCCGGTCCGTATCCCAGTCCGGAATGGTCTCCGGACGGCCGTTGAACACGGTCCGTTTGGCGCAGAAGACGGTCTCGCCGTCAACCGTCCACGTGTTGACGCCGCTGAAGATGGGCCGCGTCACAACGCGTCCGTCTGCCGTCATCAGGCCGAAGCGGCCGATCTCCAGATTCTGCATGCCGACAGAATAGGGAATCAGCGTACCGTAGTCGTCGGAGGGCTGGAAGTACCTCATGGGCGCATCATAAAAGTATCTCACGCTGATCGGCCGGAAGCGGCCGATCTCCGGCAGCTCCTCCAGACGGAAATCGTAGGAGATCACGGTCTCCGGCTCCGGCGCTTTCGTCGTGGGCGCGGCCGTGGTAAGGGGGGCGGAGGTCGGCGCCTCTGTCGTAACGGCCTCTTCCGCTTTGCCGCAGGCGCACAGGAGAAAGATCAAAAGGAGAATCGCGCAGAGGAACAATCGCTTTGTCATACGGATCACCGCTTTCAGAAGATAGTATTATTCTACTATATCTTTTTGGGGAATGCAATCATAATCGCAAAAAAGACTTGATGAAACAGGAAAAATATGTTACTCTGTGTAAAAGACTGCAACCGCCCCGCGCGGTTTTGAAAGGACGGCATAACAACGATGATCCGATCTATTCCGGACGGCGTGTACCCCACCATGGTCACGCCTTACACCCAGGACAACAAAATAGACTATGGCGCGGTGGAAGCCCTGCTGCACTGGTACAAGGACCGGGGCGTGGCGGGCGTGTTCGCCATCTGCCAGTCCAGCGAGATCTTCTTTCTCTCCTTTGAGGAGCGGCTGGAACTGCTGCGCTTTATCATGGCGCACAAACCGGCGGACATGACCATCGTGGCCAGCGGCCATGTGGCGGACGACCGGGAGCGGCAGATCGAGGAGGCAAAACGCTTTATCGCCGAGGGCATCGACGCCTACGTGTTTATCGCCAACCGCTTTGCCGCCGCCGACGAGAGCGACGACGCGCTGTGGGAGCGCATGGAACACGCCGCCGACAGCCTGCCGGAAATCGGCCTTGGCGTCTACGAATGCCCCTACCCCTATAAACGGGTGCTGACGCCGGAGCTGATGGGCAGAATGGCCCCGACCGGCCGTTATCAGTTCCTGAAAGATACCTGCTGCGATATCGATATGATCCGCCGCAAGCTGCGGGCGGTGGAGGGCTCCCCTTTAAAGATCTTCAACGCCAACTCCGCCACCGTCCTGGCATCCCTTCAGGCGGGGTGCGCGGGCTTTTCCGGCGTGATGGCCAACTTCCACCCGGAGCTGTACGCCGACCTGTGCGCGTGTTGGAAGACGGACCCGGAGCGGGCGGAAAAGCTGCAAGCCTTTACGGGCTTCGCCTCGGTGGCCGAATGCCAGTGCTACCCGGTCAACGCCAAGTATTATCTGCAATTGGAAGGGCTGCCGTTGAATATCGACAGCCGCGCCCGCGACAAGCGGGAGTTCACCCCCAGCCGCCAGGCGGAGATCCGGCAGATGCGGGAGTTGACAAACCTGTTCAAACAGGCTATGATGTAACCGGAAATACCGGAAACGGAGCGTGATGAAATGAGTTCTTCCAAGAACCTGCTGAAATATATCTGCCTGGGGCTGGCCGCGGTCGTGGTGATCCTGCTGCTGGTGGTGGCGTTTCTGCTGGGAAAGCAGAGCGGCGCCGGTAAAAACGAAGGCGTCGGACGCACCCCCTCCGGCGGCGGCGCGGCGGTAACGGAGACCCCCGCGCCCCTGCCGGACGGCACCGCGACGCCCGCCCCCGCCGACGGAACCGGCGGCGAAGACACGGCGGCAACCAACGCGGCGGAGGTTCCCCCGGCGGCGACGCAGCCCGACCCCACACAGCAGGCGGCGCAGCCCTCGCAGCAGACGGATACCGTCCCGCATCCCCCCGCCGATACCACCGGCGCGCCGAAGACCCTGTCCGTGGATATGACCAACGGCAGCCTGACCTTCACCACGGGGGTCTCCTTTGACGTGAAATACGACTCCTCCGTGATCGACGTGCAGAGTAGCGGCGGCCGCGTTGCCATCAGGAACGACCACAGCAATCCCTCCGCGGGCGAGCGTAAGCGCATGGACGTGATCGTGACGGTGCCCTACGACTATTATCTGGAGGACGTGGATATCTCCTTCGGCGCGGGCAAGCTGGTCTCCGACGAGCTGCGGGCAAACAACCTGCGGCTGGAGCTTGGCGCGGGCAGCGCCACGCTGGACGGCCTTTATGTGACCGGCGCCGCCGATATCAAAAACGGCGCGGGGGCGTTTTCCATCAAAAGCGGGGCGCTCAACAACCTGACCATGCAGTGCGGCGCGGGAGCCACCCAGGTAAAAGCGGCGCTGACGGGCGCCAGCCGCATCACCGCCGCCGTGGGCGCGGTGGACCTGCAGCTTGACGGCGCGCAGAGCGATTACACCGTGGCCTTCCAGATGGGCCTGGGGGCGTGCTATTTCAACAACGAAAAAATCGCCCGCAGCGGCGCCTTCGGCAGCGGCCCCAACCGCGTGGATATCAACGGCGGATTCGGCGTGATGCGGGTATCCGTGGGATAACAAAGACCTGACGTTGGCGTAGCCTAGCCCGACAGCCGTCAGAAAAGAAAAAAACGCCCGGCGTTTTCAGCGAACGCCGGGCGTATTGTTTTGTGCTGTTTTTTGCGTGTGTTTATTTCAGGCGGCAGAAGTGCAGACAGGTGACGTACACGTTTTCGATCTTTTTGGCCTCCGCCCCGTCCGCGGTGGTGATCACCGGCTGGGTCTCGGAGGGGGTATGGTAGATCTTGAAGGTGATGGCGTCCTGCCCCACCTGCATCTCCGTCAGGGGCTCATACTTGAAATCCCGGTCGTTGACCTTCAGGTAATTGAACACCACCTGTTTGAGCTCATAACCGGAAAAGCACTTGATCACGTCGTCGTCATCGTGCATGTCGATGATCATTTTGGCTTCCTCAAAGCTGAGGGTGTTGAACTTGAACTCGCCTTCGTTCAGCAGGGAGAGAATATTGGCGTTATCCACCAGTATCAGCGGTAAGTTGGAACGTGCCATGGCGCAGCCTCCTT
>CAMJYF010000167.1 GCA_946409885.1 uncultured Clostridia bacterium
CTTTACTTTGAGCCCAAAAAATGATACAGTTTAAAATACTGACGGAAACAATACTTACATCAAGAGGTGATTGATATGCCCTCATCCCGCAACAAAACCATTTCCCTCCGTCCGGAGGACGCGCCGGAGCTGGCGCGGCTTTGCGCCGTGCCGGACGGGCCGCTGGAGGCTTCCACCGTGGAAAACCGCGTCCTCCACGGGGATTTTTTCGATCTGGCCCCCCGCCTGCCGAAGGGTCTGTGCGATCTGGTCATTGCCGATCCGCCCTATAACCTTACCCGGGATTTCGGCGGCGAGGTGTTCCGCAGGACGGACGAGGAGGCCTATGCTGCCTTTACGGAGCGGTGGGTGGCGGCGGTACAGCGCCTGATGAAGCCCGGCGCTTCGCTGTACGTCTGCTGCGACTGGCAAAGCAGCCTTACCGTAGGCGCGGTGCTGAAGCGCCGTTTTACCCTGCGCAGCCGCATCACCTGGCAGCGGGAAAAAGGGAGGGGCGCCGCGAAAAACTGGAAAAACAGCATGGAGGATATCTGGTTCTGTACCAACGGCGAGGACTATCAGTTCCATCTGGACGCGGTGAAGATGCGCAAAAAGGTGATCGCCCCCTACCGGGAAAACGGCGAGGCGAAGGACTGGCGGGAGGAAAACGGCGAAAAATACCGCATGACCTGCCCTTCCAACTTCTGGGACGATATCACCGTGCCCTTCTGGTCCATGCCGGAAAACACCGCCCACCCCACCCAGAAGCCGGAAAAGCTCTACGCCCGTCTGCTGCTGGCCAGCAGCGCGGCAAACGACCTGGTCTTCGATCCCTTCGGCGGCAGCGGCACCGCGGCCGTGACGGCCAAAAAGCTGGGGCGGCGCTATACCGTCATAGAAAAGAACCTGCAATACTGCGTGTGGGCGCAGGAGCGCCTGCGCCGGGCGGAGACAGACCGGTCCATTCAGGGGATGAAGGACGGCGTTTTTCTGCCCCGGAACGAAAGATAGCCGTTTTCCTCCTTGCATAACAGAAAAAACTGTGCTAAGATAAAGAAAGAAACTATTCGGAGGGAGAAATAATGAAAAAGTTTATCGCCTTGCTGCTCAGCGCCGCGCTGCTGGTGCCCTTCGGCGCCCTGTCCGCCTTCGCGGCGGAGCCCGCCGTAAACCCGGCCTTTGCGGACGGAGAAAACAGCCTGATCGTCTTCGTCACGGGCATCGGCCAGAGCTGGTCTTACCTGTTCGACGACAGCTACCTGGCGGAGGACGCCTTTGCAACCGGCGACCTGCACGACTTTGACAACTACGCCCCCCTGATCGCGGAGGGCAAGTATACCGACCGGTGGAACCTGTTCAACACCACCATCGGCGACAACCTGAAACACCCGGAAGCCATCAGGGCGGCGGCCAAAATCATCGTCAACCTGCTGGCCTCCATCGTCACCCGCAAAAACACCGTCAAACGGGCGGATGTGGACGCGCTGGTGCGCCAGCTGTTCAAGTACAACTTGGTGGATGAGAACGGCAAGTGCGACCCGCACGTGATCACTCCCCGCTACACCATGCCCGTCTCGGAATACCCCGGCGTGATCAACGAAAAAGGCGTGTTCGAGAGCGAGGCCAGGGACCGCTTCTTCCGCTCCATCCCCTGCGAGGAGATCTGCCGCGAGAAGCTGGGCGAGAACTATGCGGATTACCTGTACTGCTACAACTACTGCGCCTTCTCCTACACCTCCCAGAACGTGGAGGGGCTGCACGACTTTATCGAGACCATCCTGGCCAACAACAAGGTGGGCGCGGAAAAGGTGGTGCTGGTGCCCATGAGCATGGGCGCTTCCGTTGTCAGCGCGTATCTGTACCGCTACCCGCAGGTGGCGGATAACCACGTGCGCCGGGTGGTCAGCATCGTGGGCTGCTGGCAGGGCAGCGATATCATCTACGACCTGATGACCCAGCGCTATGCCGACAACTCCGCCGAACTGTTCTATAACGGCATCATCGGCGATCTGGTGGGCGCTCCCTGGGGGTATCTGGTCAACGTGCTGCTGCGGCTGTTCCCCAAGGCGGGCCTGCGCGGCCTGATCGATATGGCTCTGCAGTCCATCTCCGCGAACGTCATTCTGGACGCGCCCTCCCTGGCGGCGCTGGTGCCGCCGGAGACCTACGACGAGATCCGCCCCCTGATCGCCTCCGATAAGGTGCTGGCGGAAACCGACGCCTATCACGACGCGCAGGTCACCCTGCAAAGCCGCATGGAGGCCCTGAAGGCCCAGGGCGTCACCTTCTCGTTCCTGTCCGGCTACGGCCTGCCCTACGGCGCCATCACCAACGATTACAAGGCCTTCGGCTTTATGTATCACGCCGCCCGCACCAACAGCGACGAGATCATCAATATCGATTCCACCGCCCCCGGCACCGCCTACGTGCCCTACGATCAGCAGTTCGCCGATGCGGACGGAAGAGAGCTTTCCCCTGATCAATCCATCGATATCGCCGGCACCTGGAACAAGGACGCCTCCTGGTTCTTCCACGGCCAGAAGCACGAGCTGGAGTACAACAACACCGCCATCCGCCTGGCCATCCATCTGGCCCTGGGCGACGTAAAGACAGTCAGCGACTGCGCCGATCCCGCCGGGGAATACTACTTCCCGCAGTTCAACGGCGCCCGCAACACCCGCTCTGTGACGGAGGACCACATCCCCGCGCTGGAAAAATACCTTGCCAAGGGCGGCACGCTGACGCCGGAGCAGCAGGCGCTGTACGACGAAACGCTGGCCATGGTCAACAGCAATGTGAACGATTACGAGGCGGATAACGCCCTGATGGAGCGGTTCTACAATATGCTGGTGGACCTGGGGATCTATGCCCCGGGCGAAGCAAAGAACGATCCGTTCGGCGACTTCTTCAACAGCGTCTTAAAGAAAAACAACGACGCGGTGAACAGCCTTGTGGGCGCCAAGGGCTTTCTGGATTTTGACCGCAGCTGCGGGTAAGGCCTACCGATGGCAGGACAGTTTTTCGCGCTGTTTTCGCGCATGAAGAATATCAACCGCTGGGCGCTGATGCGCAACACGCGCCATGAATCCCTCAGCCAGCACAGCCTGGAGGTGGCGGCCACCGCCCACGCGCTGGCGCTCATCGGCAACCGGCGGCTGGGCAAACACTACGACGCGCCCCGGGCGGCGCTGATCGGCATGTATCACGATATGCCGGAGATCATCACCGGCGACATGCCCACCCCGGTGAAATACTATAACCGAAGGATCCGCGACTGCTACGGGGAGATCGAGCGGGCGGCGCAGGAAGCGCTGCTGGATACGCTGCCGGAGGACCTGCGGGAGGATTACCGCCCCCTGCTGGCCCCGGATGAGACCGCCGACCTGTGGAAGCTGGTGAAGGCGGCGGACAAGATCTCCGCCCTCATCAAGTGCAAAGAGGAAAAGCAGAGCGGCAACCGGGAATTTGAAAAGGCGGAAGCCGCCACCCTGCAGGCCCTGCGGGAGATGCGATGCCCGGAGGCGGACATATTTGTGACGGAATTTTTAGACAGCTTCGACATGGTGCTGGATTCCGTTCTGACCCGGGAGGAAACCACATGAACACCGTTGCCATATTAAAAGCCGTCTGCGGCGCGCCGGGCGTTTCCGGCGCGGAACAATCCACCGCCGCGGCCATTGAAACGATTTTACGCAATTACACGGACGACGTGCGTACGGACGCCTTGGGCAACCTGATCGGCACGGTCAACCCCGGCAGAGAAAAAAGCCTGGTCCTCACCGCCCATATGGATAAGATCGGCCTGGCGGTCACCGGGATCGACGAAAAGAGCGGCTTTCTGCGCGTCGCCCGCTGCGGCGGCGTGGACGCGCGCGTGATGGCCGCCGCGCGGGTAAAGGTCTACGGCAAACAGACGCTGGACGGGGTCGTCATCAGCACCCCGCCCCATCTGGCGGATAAAGCAAAGCTGAATCAGGTAACGCCCGTTGAAAGGCTGGCGATCGACTGCGGCCTGCCCTATGGGGAGATCAGGGAGATCGTCTCCGTGGGCGACCGGGCGGAGCTGCGCCTGCCCTTTACGGAGCTGGCGGGCGGCAAGGTCACCTCGCCCTTTCTGGATAATGCCGCCGGGTGTACGGCGGTGCTGAAGGCGCTGGAAAAGATCGCCGGGCAGGATGGCCCCTTTACCGTCCACGCCGTCTTCGCCACCCGGGAGGAGGTGGGCAAGCAGGGAGCAAAAACCGCCCTGTTCGGCCTTTCCCCGGAGGAAGCGCTGGTGACGGACGTGAGCTTTGCCCGCGCCCCCGGCGTGCCGGAGGAAAACAGCGCCCCCCAGGGCAGCGGCGTGATGATCGGCTGTTCTCCCATTTTGCAAAAAAGTATGACAGACGCACTGAAAGCGCTGGCGGAGAAAAAAGGCATTCCTTACACGGTGGAGGTGCTGGGCAGAAGCACCGGCACCGACGCGGACGTGGCCGTGACCACCGGCGCGGGCGTGAAGACCGGCCTGCTGTCCATCCCCCTGAAAAACATGCACACCGCCGCGGAGCTGGTACAGATCAGTGATATCGAAGCCGTGGCCGACCTGATGGCGGCCTACGCCGCGGGCGCCTGAGACGTTTTTTCCCGAACACACGAAACGAGAGGTCCGGCAATGAATGCGAATCAGGAGACCGAAAATGCCGACCGTCTGCCGACGGACGACGCGGACGGCGTTGCATCCGCTTCCGCGGATGCGGCCGTCGTGGACGGCGCGGGGGATGAACGGAACGGCGCAACCGAAAAAGCGCCGCGGAAGCGTTCCCGGCCGGATTTCGGCTGCCTTGCCGGTATGGCCGTTCTGCTGGCGGTCGTTTTGTTTTTCGGGTGGATGATCGTCAGCGCCATCGCCGACGTGATAAAGGAAGACCGGCAGGCGGAGCTTCGTCGCTGGCAGGCCTTTGAAACCTATCGCGATTCCGTCTCGCGGCAATCCTCCTCCGGCAGTTCGTCTTACGGTAATTCTTCCTCCGGCGGTTCCTCCTCTTACCCTTCTTCCGGCGGCGCGTACAAGCCGAAGAAAAAGGAAGACAGCGACCGGAAAGACGAATACAACGCGGCGGATTTCGGCAACCCGGAGGACTTTTACGACGAGCATTATGACGACTTCTTCGACTACTACGACGCCGAGGATTACTGGAACGAACACAATTGAAAAGCGGC
>CAMJYF010000168.1 GCA_946409885.1 uncultured Clostridia bacterium
CCGCATTGGCCGGCCTTGACCGCCGCGTTGAACGCGCCGAAGGTCTGCGCCAGGTACGACGCCGCGTCCGGTGTATAATTCGGGTTATGCAGCCTGTCGTGAAAGATCCAGAAGACCGCCTCCCGGTTGCGCGTCTCCGCCTGCACGCGTCCCACCGCGTGCTCAAAATTCACACTGGGGTCGTCGGTGGACTGCGTCAGCAGAAAACGCGCGCCGCCCGCATCCACCGCCTTCAGCACCGAGGCGTCATAATAGATCGGCGCGGCCTGCTGCTCAAAAGCGCAAAGCCTCCGCAGGATAATCCTGCGGACCGGATCTTTCACACCGCCCACATTGTCCTCCAGCAGCTGACGGACAGAATACAAACCGGAAATATCAATGACGCTGTCGATATCGGTATGGTACAGCGGAATGCAGCCCGCGGCGTATCCGCCCCAGGAATGCCCCACCACACTCACCTTCCGGTACCGGCGGAAGATCCCCTCCCGCTTCAGATATTTCAGCGCGCTGTCCAGATCCGCCAGCGACTGGCAGGCACAGCGGATGGACTCCCCCTCCGAATCAAAGCAGCCGGTATTGTCGTAGGCGAACACCGGAAAACCCCGCAGGGTGAGCTGATGGATCTCCTGCAGATAAGAGCGGTGCCCGCCGCCGATACCGTGGCAGAACACCACCAGGATCTCCTCCCGGCTGTCCTCCCGGCTGTACAGATGGGCGCTGAGCCTGTTTTCCCCGGAATAAAAACCGCAGTGTTCGTCCCGCAGTCCGGGGAAATCCTTCGCTGAGAAATAGTGCAGATAACCTGCGTCGTCATACCGGTGAACAAAATTCTTCCGGTAGATGCTTTCTGCCATTTTCATCATCACATTTTTCCCTCCGTCGGCAGCGAAACCGCTCGCCGATTCTTATCAGTATTCAGGAATCCTCAAACAGGAATTCCGTTTTTCCGTTTTTCATCTGCAGCGCCGCCTGAAAGGGCTTTCCCTTTTTGGAGACAAAGCCGCTGAGCTTTTCCGTGCGGCCGCCTGTCAGCAGGTCGGCGGCGTTTTTGACGGTGATGGGCCGGCCGCAGAGCATTCCGGGGATCTTCAGAGAACAGCCCTCTTTATAGCCCGCGCACAAAAAGCCGTAGCGCCCTCTGAACACCGTGCCCCCGCAAAGCGGACATTTTCCCACCTCGTCGCCGTAAGCGCCGGTATAATCGGGGGAATCCGGCGCGTTGGAGGGGGCAAAGAACACCGCCGCTATCTCTTCCTCGGCCAGCTTTACGCTGTCCATCACGGTCATCTGGCCGTGAAACACCTTTTTCAGCGCTTGTCCCAGCTGGCTGGTCTTGTACTTATCCATGGAAATGCCCAGCGCCCCCGTCTGCTGGATCAGGTATTCCCCACCGGGCAGAATGCGGTACACGTCCTTTTTCAGTTCCATGTAACCGCTTTTGACCGCGTTGTCGATAATGCCGGTGCGGGTGGCCTCCGTTCCCAGCTCCAGCCCCTCGAACATGGCCCGGTATTCCTCCGCGTCGTCGACGTCCTCCATCTCATTGGCGGCCGCCTTTTCCTCCCGGAAGGGATTTTTCAGGTAGTTGTTCAGCGTTTCAATGGTGTAGTGCTTGGGGGGCGAGGTCTCCTTCTCCTTCGGCTGGAAGTTGATAGTCACCGTATCGCCCTTGTTGAGGTTGGGCAGGATCCTGGAGGACGTTTTGACGGAATCGTCGTATTTCGTCCAGCCGGGCTCCAGGATCACCGTCCCCTTCAGCGTGTAGTCCTCGCAGGGCCCCACGGAAACGGTCAGCTCCGTCTTCTGCGCCACGCACTCCTCTTTGCAGAACACCGCCACAAAGCGGCGCAGCACCGCCGTGTAGACGGTCTTTTCCTCCGGCGACAGCGCGTCGGGTTTGGGGATCTTGTAGGTGGGCGTCAGGGCGGAGTGGGATTCGATCTTGCTGTCGTCAAAGATGGTCTTTTTGTCGGAGAAAGCCACGGGATAGCCAAGGTTGGCCACCAGTCCCACGATCTTTTGGATTTTGTCCTTTTCCGCGGTGGCCAGGTATTCCGAATTGGTGCGGGGATAGGTGAGAAAGCCCTTTTCATACAGCGCCTGCGTCACCCGCAGGGAATCGTCCATGGACATCTTATACTTTTTGCCCAGGTAATTCTGCAATTTGCTCAGCGAATAAAGCTTGCCGGGCTTCAGCGTGTCCTTCTTCGTCTTTTTGGCGGTGACGGTGGCAGTCTGGGCGTTCAGCTTGTCGCAGGCCCGCTGGGCTTTGGCGGCCTGCTCTTTGGGGAATTTGTATTTGGAGACCAGCTCCACCGTTTCGCCGTTGGTCTCTTCACTGCTCACCAGCGCGTAATAGATATCCGGCACAAAGTTTTTGATGGCCATATCCCGGTCGTAGACGGCCTTGACGATGGGCACGATCACCCGGCCCACCCGCAGCAGCGTACCGGCCCGCAGGCTGGCATAACGGGTCAGGTTGACCCCGTAGAGCCAGTCCACATAGGTGCGGGCAAAGCCCTCGTTGGCCAGGTTGTCGTATTCGGAATCATCCTTCATCTCTCCCAGCGCGGCGGCCACGGTCTCCGGGGTCTGGTCCGGCAGCCACAGGCGTTTGACGGGCTTGGCCTCCTCCAGCGCGTTCATGATGCACAGCCGCACGATGATCTCGCCCTCCCGGTCCGCGTCGCCGGCGTTAACGATACAGTCCACGTCCGGCCGGGCGCAAAGGCGCTTGATGACGCCGAACTGCCGCGCCACGCCGGGATCGTCCCGCTTATCCTTGCCCGGGCGCAGCTTGAACCTGAACTCAGCCGGAAAACAGGGGATGTTCTCCATGCTCCAGTGCCCCGTGGACGTGGCCCCGGTGTATTCCTCGATATCGCACAGGCTGAACAGGTGGCCGAAGGCCCAGGTGACAAGGTAGCCCTGCCCCTCCAGATAGCCCGTGTTATTTTTCATGTCGCCGATCCCCGCCGCAATATTCCGCGCCAGACTCGGCTTTTCCGCAATAATCAGGATCATATCTTTCCGTCCCGCGAATCATTTCTTTTCTGTTCCTGCGACAGTATACCACAGATCGGCGGTTTTGTCGATATCCGATTTATTTTCCTATTGATTTTTTCTCCGTTTCATTTTAATATATAGGATAGATTGTTTTTTAAGGGAGGAACACGTATGCCTCTGTCCGATTTTTTGAAAAAGAACCACCTCTGCCCCGTGTGCCTGTTAAAAAAGGCCATGGCGGCCACACAGGTGCATGTGGACGGCGCAAAGCAGTTCAGCAACGGCGCGGCGAAGACCCCGCCCATGGGCTGGGCCAGCTGGAACCTGTTCCGGCACAACATCAACGAAACGCTGATTGAAGAGATCGCGCGGGCCATGAAGGCGGCCCGGCTGGACGAATGCGGCTACACCTACGTGAACGTGGACGACTGCTGGATGGCCTCCGCCCGGGACGCGGACGGCCGTCTGCAGAGCGACCCCGTCGCGTTCCCCTCCGGTATCAGGGCGCTGGCGGAAAAGGTCAACGCGGCGGGCTTCAAGCTGGGCATCTACACCTCCAACGGCACGCTGACCTGCGAGGACCTGCCCTCTTCCCTCTATCACGAGCGCACGGACGCGGAGACCTTCGCCGAGTGGGGCGTGGAGTATTTCAAATATGATTTCTGCCACAACGAGGCCATCCCCACCGCCGCGCCGGAGCTGGAAAAGATCACCGTCACCCGGCAGGGTGAGACCGGCGGCGACGTGTACTACGCCTTTGAGGCCGACCTGCGGGGCGGCGCGGAGGTGCTGACCGACGAAAAGCTGACCGAAACCGGGAAATACGTCACCGGGCTGGACGCGGGCGGCGGCATGATCGTCTTTGACCACGTGAACGCGCCGGAGGAGGGCGACTACATCCTGACGCTGGGCCTGCGCAAAAGCGGCCTGTTTGAAAAATTCGCCGAGATCGTCGTGAACGGCGCGGACGTGTATACCGTGCGGGTCCCCGCCACCAAGGGCTTTACCCGGGAGGGGCGGGCGCAGGTGACCGTGCGCCTGCGCGAGGGGCAGAATTTCATCCTGCTCCACAACCCCATCGGCTCCCGCATGGATTCCGCCGCCCGGCAGTACCGGGACATGGGCAGCGAGCTGACCCGCGCCACGAAAAAAGTGGCCGAAGAGCGCGGCGAGCCGGAAAAGCCCATCTGCTATTCCATCTGCGAATGGGGCCTGAACCGCCCCTGGAAGTGGGGCGCGACGGCGGGCAACCTGTGGCGCACCACGCCGGACATCAAGCCCTTCTGGGCGTCCATCGTGGGCATTTACGAAGCCAACGTGCGGCTGGCGGCCTACGCCGGCCCCGGCCACTGGAACGACCCGGACATGCTGGAGGTGGGCAACGGCAGCCTGACCGACAGGGAGAACATCGCCCATTTTACCCTGTGGTGCATGATGGCGGCCCCCCTGATCCTGGGCAACGACGTGCGGCAGTTTATCCGGGAAGACGGTACGGTGGACACGGAAAACAAAATCTGGAAAATCGTTACCAACCCGGACGCCATCGCCATCGATCAGGACCCGCGGGGTCTTCAATGCCGCCGCGTAAAGACCACCGGTCTGACGGACGTGCTGGTAAAGCCCATGGCGGACAATGAGATCGCCGTGTGCCTGTTCAACAAGGGCCCCAAGGCCATGGAGGCGGGCTTCAGCCTGAAGGAGCTGACGGAGATGGCCGACGTGACGCTGCCCAAGGCCGAAAGCTACCGGGTGCGCAACATCTGGGAGCGCACGGAATTCATCGCAAAAGACAGGATCGCCCAGTCGGTGGAACCTCACTCGGTGATCCTCTACAGAATAAAGGAGAAGCAATCATGAGCGAAATCTTTACCAACATCCCCAAAATCCCCTACGAAGGCGCTGACAGCAAAAATCCGCTGGCCTTTAAGTTTTACGACCCGGAAAAGATCGTGCTGGGCAAACCCATGAAGGAGCACCTTCCCTTTGCCATGGCCTGGTGGCACAACCTGTGCGCGGGCGGCACGGATATGTTCGGCCGGGACACGGCGGACAAATCCTTCGGCGCGGAAAAGGGCACCATGGCACACGCCAAAGCCAAGGTGGACGCGGGCTTTGAGTTTATGCAGAAATTGGGCATCGAGTACTTCTGCTTCCACGACGT
>CAMJYF010000169.1 GCA_946409885.1 uncultured Clostridia bacterium
CGCCGCGTGACGCACGCCTGTCACAATGTGACGCTTGTTTTTCACAATGTGACGCTTGTCTTGTCACAATGTGACGCCTGACTGTCACAATGTGACGCTTGACTGTCACAATGTGATGCCTGTGTTACGCAGAGAAGAGAAGATTAAGATAAGAGAAGATAAGATAAAGAAAAGAGAAGATCAAAAAAGAGAAGAACGGGAAAGAGAAAAAAGAAAAGAGCAAATCATCCCCGCTCCGGCTGCGGGGAGGCGGGGGGGGGACGACGGGGGAGGCGTCAGCAGCCCTCCCCCTCGTCGGCCCCCTCCCCAGTCTCCGCTGTGTTCCGAGGTATCCCCAAAAAAGAGGGCTTCAGGGATGATTGTGGGACAGAACAACAGAGATTTGGAGAGGCGCTTTGTAGGGGCGGGCACTGACC
Source organism: uncultured Clostridia bacterium (assembly GCA_946409885.1). GTDB lineage: Bacteria > Bacillota > Clostridia > Oscillospirales > Acutalibacteraceae > RUG806. Next base: position 417 of record CAMJYF010000169.1, read on the forward strand.
GCCCGCAACCGGTTTTTTTACAAAACCACATTGAGATTTGTGAAATACCGACAATTATGGTTTAATCTTGCTTTATTATATGACATATTTTGGATTTTTATGGAGAATGCGGGCGGTCAGTGCCCGCCCCTACAAGGTCCGCGTCATCTCGCTCAATTCCAATTCGTGCAAAACCGTCCAGCAGGAAGGTTGCGCGGCTTCCTGCTTGGCGCAAGCGCTCCTGCCAATCTCCCTTCTCCCGCAGCAGGCGCAGCAGTTCCTGCCTTACTCCGCCGTCAGCCGGATGACCGTATCGATGGGGTCGCATTCCTCCGGCAGAACGATCCGGCAGCCCTTGCCCTCTTTTTGCAGGTCCAGGGGCGTATCGCCGTAAAACGCCCCGGTGAACTTCTTCCGGTCGGCGGGGCGGGGCAGGGTCAGTACGCCGTCCTCCGGCAGGTTCAGCACGTGCAGCCACACCGTCTTTCCGTCGGGGGATTCGGTGGAAACGCCCCAGTCGTCCTTGTCCAGCGGCGCGTCCGGTTCGGTGACGTAGGATTTGCCGGGCACCGTTCCGTAGATCCCCTCGTGGGTACGCAGCAGGTCGCCCAGGCCGCCCAGCAGCTCCCGCACGCCGTCCTCCCAGGTCTGGTCCAGGTAGGGCCCGCAGGACCAGGCGACGCCGGCGTTGTACTGCCCTTTTGTGGCGGCGGTGCGCACCGTGTAGCGGTAGAGGCTGCGCGCGTCGGTGGGGGCGGCGTTGCCGCTGGCCCACCAGTTGCCGATCTGGCGGTTGACCTGGGAATAGTGGGTGGGCAGCGCGTCGCTGTCGCCCTCCTCGATGGAGCCGTAGTATTCGGAGACGATGAAATCCGACAGGGGGTGCTTTTCCGTGTTGGCCGTCACCCCCGTGTTCACAAAGATCACCGCGTCCGGGTCACACTCCCGCACCGCCTGACACACGTCCTTGGTGGGGCCGCCCTGGTCGAACCAGAAGCCGCTGACGCCGCTGCCGTACCGGTCGTACACCTCCCGGATCAGCCGCTTGAGAAAGTCCATCCGGGCTTCGTCGTCCGTCCAGCCCATTTTCTGCAGGTCCCCGTCGCTGATATCGTGGGCGTCGTTGGGCGGCAGGTACAGCACCAGCGAAATGCCGTAGGGCTTCAGCCCCGCGATCAGCTTGGCCACCACGTCGGATTTCTCCGTACACTTATAACTGCAGCCCGTTTCCTTCATGGTCGCCGAGGGGAACAGCAGGTTGAACCCCGCGTGGGCCAGCGTAAAGACCACGTACTCCGCCCCCATATCGTGGGCGGTTCTGGCGTAGGCCTCCCCGTCGAACAGGGCCGCCGCCTCCTCCGGCGAGGCGGCAGGGCGGGGGTCGTCCCGGGAATACCAGGTGCCGCCCCAGTTGGTGCCCTTGTTCTCCGCGTAGGTGGCACAGGTGTAGTGGGTGAACAGCCCCACCCGGGTGTTGGCGAAATAAGATTTTCCGTACGGATGCTCCATGCCGTTTCCTCCGTTGGCGCAGCCGGACAGGGAAACCAGAACCGCCAGCAACAAAACCGCGAAGGTTGTCCTCTTTCTCATCCTCCGGTCCGCTCCTTTCGATTTTCCGTTTTGTTCTATTATACCGGATCCCAAGTGATTTTGCAACCACAGAAACGCGGGGAGTGGAAAAGAAACCGGCCCGCGCGATCACGGCTGGCCGGCCCCGGATTTCCGGAAAACGCGTCGTATTTTGTATTGTATTTGCCGCGGGCGGTGTGCTATAATGAGCGGGTACCTATCCTATGCCCCGCGCGGAGGGCCATGCCGCCGTCCGGCCCGGGGCAGTAACTTCACAGGAGGCTTGTTATGGGCAGTCAAAGCAAATCGTTTCAGCCGTTTACCAAAAAAAGAAAGCTCGGCTACGCGCTCGGTATTTTTACGGAATCGCTGCTGTACAATATGTTCTACACCTATTTCCTCACGTTTCTGGTGCAGATCGTGGGGGTCACGCCCGCCGTCAGCGGCGTGGTGATCTTCCTTTCCATCGTGTGGGACGCGGTCACCGATCCCGTCATCGGCGCGTTCACCGACCGGCCCGGTGTGGATAAACGCCGGGTGATGCGGCGGGCCATCCTGCCGCTGGCCCTGGTGTTCGCCCTGTCGTGGCTGAACTGGAGATCCATCCTGGGGCTGACCTCCATGGCGGGCGTCGTGGTGCTGTACATCCTCCTCACCATGGGCATCTGGATCTTCTACACCTTTTATACCATTCCCTATTACGCGGTGGTGGCGGAGATCACGCGGGATTACGACGAGCGCACCTCCATCCGCAGCCTCAGCTCCCTGCTGAACGCCGTGGCGGTGGCGCTGGGCAACGTGGTGCCCGCGCTGGTGACCACCGTTGTGTTCGGCCACGCCGTCACCTATTTTGACGTGTCCGTAGTGCTGGCGGTGCTGGCCCTGTTTTTGGGCTTTCTGGCCGTGGCGTCGCTGAAGGGCGTCTGGCTGGAAAAGGCGGAGCAGCCCCCCGAAAAGCTGAACCGGGGCGCCGTTCTGCGGGATACCCTTCGGGACTTTAAGGCCATCGTCCGGTTAAAGCCCTTCAAGTTCTTTATCCTGTTCGTGTTCTTCTTCCTCTTTGCCACCAGCATGATCCAGTCCAGCTTTTCCTATTCCATCGTCTACTGCATGGGCATGCCCTACGATACGGGCATTGTGCTGGTGGTGGCGTCGCTGGTGGTCACCATGGCCGTCGTCACGCCGCTGGCGGAACGCTTCGCCAAAAAAAGGGACCGCCGCTCCTCCGCGCTGCTCTTCGTCAGCATCACCTGCGCGGGGCTCTTTGCGCTGCGTGTGATCGGGCTGGACGCCGAGATCGGCGGCTTCCGCTTTATGGTGATCCTGCTGCCGGTGGTCTGCGCGGTGGGGCTGGGCGCCTTCTGGACGCTGTTCTACTCCATGGCCTACGATTTTGTGGAGATCGACGAATACGTCAACGGCCAGCGCCGCGAGAGCCTCATCACCGCCGTGCCCCAGTTTATCCAGAAGCTGGGCTCCGGCGCCGGCATCCTCTGCCAGGGCCTGCTGCTGTCCGCCTGCGGCTACGTGCGCACCACGGCGGATTACGACAACATCTTCAGCCCGGTCACCGACCCGAAAATCATCGGGGGCATGGCCAACATCACCACGCTGTTTCCGGCGGTTTTGCTGCTGCTGTCGGTGACCGGCCTGGTGTTTCTGAAAACCACCCGTAAAAACATGGCGGCGCTGACGGAGCGTCTGGAAAAACGCCGCCGCGGCGAAACCACCACCGACGAGGGGCTGGAACCGCTGCTGTAAACCGCATCGGCCCTTCCCGCAGCACGGATGTCTCGCCTTCCGGCTCGGTCGGTGCTTCTGCTTCGCAGAGGTGTCCACCGGACACCCGCACCCTCAGCTCCGTCTTCTGACGGAAACTATCTATTGGAACGTTTCATTTTGTAGTTTTTTTCACTACAGTAAAAAATCCGTCGGCGAAAACCGGCGGATTTTTTGACGGCGCGCGCGGGAAAGGGGACCGGCGCGGGTCATGGCAGCAGCGCCAGCAGGTCGTCTGTCTTCGCGGTGGCCAGGCACACGCAGGTATCCGACGCGCCGTAATAGATCCTGATCTCGCCGTCGGCCTCCGCCACCATGCCGCAGGGGAAGATCACGTTCTGGCGGAAGCCCTCGTCCGTTTCCAGTGGCGTATCCGGGGCGATCAGCGGCTCCTGATACACGGAAATCACCTTGGCGGGGTCCTGCAGGTCCAGCAGCATCAATCCCGCGGTGTAGCGCTTGGTCCACTGCTTTTCCCAGCCGTTCTTGCCCCGGCTCTCGTCCCGGTCCACCGCGTGGAACAGCGTCAGCCAGCCCCTTTCGGTTTTCACCGGCGAGGCCGTGGGGCCGATCTTGTCGTTGGCCCAGGGCACGTCCTCCACCCCCAGCACCAGTTCGCTGCGGCCCCAGTAGATCAGGTCCGGCGAGCGGGACAGCCAGATATCGAACCGGTCGCGCCCCCGGCTGTACACCGGCATGGGCCGTTCCAGCCGCACGTATTCGCCGCCGATCTTTTCCGGGAACAGCACCATGTTCCGGTTCTCCGGCACGCTGGCGCTGATGAGCCGCCAGGAGCGCAGGTCCTCCGACAGCTCGCCGATGGCGCCCCGGATGCCGTGGCGGGTATCCATGGCCAGGCACAGCAGCAGCCGGTCTTCGATCTGAATAATGCGCGGGTCGTAAAACCGGCCGATCTCCGGGTCCTTGGCGGGATCATTGCTGTCTATCAGCGGCAGGGGATCGAACCGCCAGCCGTCCACTCCGTTTTTGCTGCGGGCGATCCCTATGCTTGTCCCCGTGAATCGTTTGTTCCGCGTTTCGTAGGCGGCCCGGTCGGTTCCGTAGTCGTTGCGGAATACCATCACGTATTCCCCCCGGTATGGGATGACCCCCGCGTTGAACACCAGCGAGGAGGGATAGGGCAGGTGGTTGGCGGTCACCACCGGTTGGCTTCTTTTGTGAATGCAGGGATGCGTGGTCAGCGTTGGCAGTACGGCGGGCATGGGCGTTCCTCCTGTTTTCTGTTTATGAATTTACCTGTATTGTATCACACCCCGCCCCGGAACGCAAGAGCCGGAAGAAAGCCCGTGCGGTTTGGAAAAGCAAAAAAGGATTTGGCGAGCCGTTGGCTCGAGTCGCAAGTCGTAAGTCGTGAGTCGTAAGAAGCCCTTCGGGCGTTCCTGTTTTGCGTTGAAAATCAA
>CAMJYF010000170.1 GCA_946409885.1 uncultured Clostridia bacterium
TTGCCGATCTTCCACGGGGTGAGAAGGGGCTGAAGCTTGGGATTCATATGTATATCCTCCTGTTATTCTATAGTGAAATCTGCCTTTGGCAGGTGAAATCCGCTTCGCGGATGAAATCTTTGCAAATGCAAAGGTGAAATCTTTCGTCTGTGACGAAAGGTATCGGAAGGGCTTCGCCCTTGTTTATTATAATCAAAATGCGAAGCATTTTCCGAAACCCGCGGTACGCGGATTTCACCGCATCGCGATTTCACCCGAGCAAAGCGAGGATTTCACCGCGGCGCGGGCCGCGATTTCACCCTACGGTAACGGTTCCGTCGGCCCCGACGGTGATCATGTCTCCGTCCTTGACGGTATCCAGAAATTCCTGACCGAGGCAGTCCACCACGGGCATGGGGCTTTCCGACCACACGGCGGAAAGGGCCGCGCCGGCCGCCGCCAGCGAGTCGATATGCTCCGAAAACAGCAGGCAGGCGGGGCATTTACCCATCACGTTGGCAGTGAAAAGGATCATACCGCCGGTGGTGGAGCCGATAGTCTGGGGCAGACACAGGGCCTTGCCCAGCATGGGCTTGCGATAGAGATCCTTATTGTTCTGGTCGTCGCATTCGGTCTGCTTGTACTTACTGCCGATCACCGGCAGGTCGCCGAACTGCAGCGCCCCCTGAAACGAGGCCAGCGTATTGAAGCCGCCGTGGGAAACGAGAGCCGGAGCGATACATTTACCTGCCACAACGGGGCGTCCTTTGAACTGTTTCATCTCACTTGACCTCCTTTGTGATGATATCAATGATATCGTCGCTCTTGTAATACCGCGCCGTGGTATAGGTGCGCAGCTTGTTGGAATTGGTGATGACGGGCATGGATTTTGCCAGCGGATTGTTCATGTACATCAGCGGGCAGATATAGCTGAGGATGACGCCGGTGTTGCGCAGCCGCGCGGCGTGGTAGGTCTTGTTGAACTCCTCGATCACCCCGGGGGCGGCGGTGAACACCGTGGGCACCGTCACCTTGGTAAGGCCGTTATCCCGCAGCGCGTCGCTGACCTTTTCCGTCCATTCGATCAACTGGGACAGGGACAGGTGCGGGCAGCCGATGAAGCAGAGTTTGGGGGCTGCTTCCTTTTTCTTCCACATGACGGGATAATTGCGGTAGACGCGGTCCAGCTCGGCGTCGTCGATCACGTACACCTGCGCACCCTCCGCAATCAGGCTCTCCCCCAGCTCTTTGGCTTCGGGGGTCAGGTTGTCGATATGGTACAGGCCCACCGCGCCGTTGGAAGCAGAGGCCGCGCCGAAATCCTTCAGGTAGGCACAGGTGGCGTCGTCCAGCTCCGTGCCCAGCCACTTGTCAAGGCCCTTTACATAGGGCACGTCCTCCACCACCTTCATGCCGATGGCGGAACCGAGGATCTGCGCCTCCGGCTTTTGGGTGGTATTTACCTCGATGATCCACTTCGCCTTTCTGCCCTCATCGGTCAGCAGGCCGAAATAGGGCACGTAGCCCACGATGGAACCGAACAGCTCAATGATGCCGGAATTGCGGTTGCAGCGGGCGCCCAGCACGGAGTTGGCGTACACCACCGCGGAGCTTTCCGCCCAGGAGAGGATATCCCCCTTTTTCGGCTTGTTGCCCACCTCATCCATGTAGCAGGTGCAGGTGTAGGCGTCCTTGTCCTGCAGCCCCAGCTTTTTCAGCTGTTTGTCGTAGGCCTCCTGCTCGGAATACATAAACTTTTTAAAGACGATATCCTGCAAAAAATTGACGGGAACGTTGGGGTCCAGGGGCTTGGGGTCCACGGAGAACTTCTGACCGGACAGGGCCCCGGCGTCGATGAGCGTATCCATCAGGTCGTAGATGGGCTTCATGACCTTCAGGCCGAAGCTGGTGACCAGATGCCCCATGGTGGCGGTGACGGGCACCATTTTTTCCGCCTCAAAGGCATCGCCGTACAGCACCAGCGTCTTCATGACCTTGGCCATGACCTCTCCCTTTTCCCCGTTCAGGATGGCCTCCTGCTCCGGGGTGAGTTTCATTTTGTAATCAAACATAGGCTTTCTTCTCCTCTGCCGGATGATTTCGGAATGATGCTGCTTTCATTATAATCGATTGCGTATCACAAATCAAGGTAAAATTATTTCGCAAAAAAACAAACTATTTTCCATTTTTCTCTTGACAACCGCAAAAGAATATGGTAATCTTATCTCAAGTTAGCAATCGCTAACCACTTGATCCCGCAAAACGCACTTACGGGCCCGCAGGCTTTGACCGCCTCTCCTTTGACGGCCAAAGCCGCTCCAACAGATTTCCCCATATGGTTTTCCTTCTATGTATGAAAGAGCGCCTGCCGTTTCCATGAAGCGGTAGGTTCTCTTTTTGTTGCGGCGGCAAGGCAAAATGTTGATCCATAGACGGCAGCAGCCCCGGCATCCGCGAAATAACGGATCCGGGGCTGCTGTGGTGCCGGCGACCGGGATCGAACCGGTACTCTGTTGCCAGAACGGGATTTTAAGTCCCGGGCGTCTGCCAATTCCGCCACGCCGGCAGGTGAACATTCAAAACGGGGTTATTATAACGCAACCGCGCGGAATTGTCAACTTGTTTTTTCATCAAAACAGCACAATCGCATTTGCCGGATCGCAAACACGGTTCTCTTTAAAAATAAATTTTCATGGATTACTTCGCCGTAAACAGGGAAACACTATGATTGTCATCAAAAACACAGGAGTGATTCACATGACAGTCAGACGCGGCGATATTTTTTATGCCGATCTCAGCCCGGTGGTGGGCAGCGAACAGGGAGGCGTGCGGCCGGTACTTATCGTACAGAACGATATGGGCAACCGGTACTCCCCCACCGTGATCGCGGCGGCCATTACCAGCCGGAAAGATAAAGCGCAGCTGCCCACGCACATTACGGTCAGCGCGGACGGCTGCGGCCTTGTAAAGGATTCCATCGTTCTGCTGGAACAGATCAGGACCCTGGATAAACGGAGGCTGAAGGAACGCATGGGCTGCCTTGGCAGCGGTGAAATGAACAGGGTCAACCGGGCGCTGAGCGTCAGCTTTGGCCTGTAACTTTTTTGAAGCATCCGGCAAGAGAGGAAAGAACGGTACGAATTGTGGTTTGCCACGTTGTCGGCGCGACAAACAGTTGCAAGTCATGAGTCGCAAGTCGTAATAAAAGTTGTGACTTGCGACTTGAGCGTCCGCCCGACAAATCCCTTTTGAGAATACCGGACTCACACTTCCGGCTATAATCTCAGCCGTTTGCCAGGGCGGCGGCCATGACGGCCTTGATGGTGTGCATGCGGTTTTCCGCCTCGTCGAAGACGATGGACCGCGGGCTTTCAAACACGCCGTCCGTCACCTCCAGCGCGGACAGGCCGAACTTTTCGTAGACCTCTTTTCCGATGCCGGTGCCGAGATCGTGGAACGCGGGCAGGCAGTGCATAAAGCGGCACTGTTCGCCCGCCTTTTCCATCAGCGCTTCGTTCACCTGATAGGGCAGCAGATCCCGGATGCGTTCCGCCCACACCTCGTCCGGCTCCCCCATGGAGACCCACACGTCGGTATAGATCACGTCCGCGTTTTTCACCGCCTCGGCGGGGTCCTCCGTAAAGGACAGCGTGGCGCCGGTCTGCGCCGCTATGGCCTGACAGGACTCCACCAGGGCGGCGTCAGGAAAATAGGCTTTCGGCGCGCAGGCCACAAACTGCAGCCCCATCTTGGCGCAGCCCACCATCAGGGAGTTGCCCATATTGTAACGGGCGTCCCCCATGTAAACCAGCTTGATACCGTTCAGGCGGCCGAAATGCTCTTTGATGGTCAAAAAATCCGCCAGGATCTGCGTGGGGTGGAACTCATTGGTCAGGCCGTTGAACACGGGAACGCCCGCGTATTTCGCCAGCGCCTCCACGATCTCCTGCCCAAAGCCCCGGTACTCGATCCCGTCGAACATCCGCCCCAGTACCCGGGCGGTATCGGCGATGCTCTCCTTTTTGCCGATCTGCGAGGATTTGGGGTCCAGATACACCGGGTGCATGCCCAGGTCGGCGGCCGCCACCTCAAAACTGCAGCGGGTGCGGGTGCTGGTTTTTTCAAAGATCAGCGCCACGTTTTTGCCCTCGCACAGCCGGTGCGGGATACCGGCCTTCTTTTTCGCCTTCAACTCAGCGGCGAAATCGATCAGCCAACCGATCTCCTCCGGCGTAAGATCCAACAGCTTCAAAAAGCTTCTATTTTTCAGACTATCCATCAGCACACCTCTCACAGCGGCAGCAATCGCATTTTTATGCATGTTTGCTGTATTTTTATGCGGTTATTATACCCGAAAGAAGGGTGCTTGTCAATACGTAATTTTACGAAACGGATCAAAAGCATTCCAGCACCGGCGCGCCGGCGCGGACGAAGGCGACGAACTCGTCGATTGCCGCGCGGACCGTGTGCCAGCCGGGAGCATAGGCCTCTTTTGTCTTTGTATGGATCCATTTACCCGCGGGCAGATAGACCTCTTTTTCCGTCTGTCCCCGGCGGACGATGGGGGCGAAGAGGATATCGTCCCCGAACAGGTATTGTTCGCCCAGCGTGTAGCATACCTCGTCGTCGGGATAGTCAAAGAACATGGGCCGCATGACGGGGTACCCTTTTTCCGAGGCAACGCGCATCTGTGTTTCGATGTAGGGGCGCAGCCGCTCTCGCAGGAAGATCAGATCTTTCAGAATGGCGTAATTCCGCTCGCCGAAGCTCCAGATCTCGTTGGGGTCCCCGGTAGGCTCCTTCACGTCCCGCTTTTTCTCTCCGTGGCGGACCCGGCTGCCGTGCAGGCGCATCACCGGCGAGAACACGCCGAACTGGAACCACCGCACGATCAGCTCCCGGAATTCGTCGCTTTCGATATCAGCCCCCCAGAAGCCGCCGATATCCGTATTCCACCAGGGGACGCCGCACACGGACATATGCAGCCCCGCCTTCACCTGCTGGGAGAGGCTTTCAAAGGTGGAGGGGATATCGCCGCTCCACACCAGCGCGCCGTATTTCTGCGAGCCCAGATAAGCGGCGCGGATCAGCGTGACGGGCACCTGTCCCAGCCGCGCAAAGCCGTCGAAGGCCATCCGCGCGTAATCGTAGGGGTAGCGCAGGCCCACCTCGTCCCAGCGTCC
>CAMJYF010000171.1 GCA_946409885.1 uncultured Clostridia bacterium
ACAAACCGCCAATTTGTCGATTTGATTGAAATCCCACAAAAATCCGTGAAGAGTCAAAAAAACGGATATGCCCTTCAGGAAGAATGCCCGCCGGAGGGATTGACAAACCAACCAAAGTGCAGTATGGTATTAGCAAAGCGTCCGACGGCGCGGCCATAAAAAAACGGCCGCCGCCGCGAGAAAAAAGGGGAAGAAAAAATGACGTTTCAAGAGCTGTTGAACAAGGGCCTTGTGCTGCTGGACGGCGGCATGGGCACTATGCTGTGCGAAAGGGGCCTGCCCCCGGGGGAGCCCACGGAGCGCTGGAACCTGACCCATCCGGAGGAGGTGGCCGCCGTCCACCGCGCCTATATGGACGCGGGCAGCAGCATCGTCTGCGCCAACACCTTTGGGGTGAACACCCTGCATTATTCCGCCGAACAGGCGGACGGGCTGATCGGCGCGGCGTTTGACTGTCTGCGCCGGGCCAAGGAAACCACAACGGGAACGCAGGAGATATTGCTGGCGCTGGATATCGGCCCGCTGGGGCGGCTGCTGGCCCCCTTTGGCGACCTGGATTTTGAAAAAGCCGTTTCCGCCTTTGCCGGGGCGGTGCGCCTGGGCGTTAAGCACGGGGCGCAGGTCATCGTGATCGAGACCTTTACCGACCTGTACGAAACCAGGGCCGCGCTGCTGGCGGCCAAAGAAAACTGCGGCCTGCCCGTTATCGTCTCCAACGCCTACAGCGAGGACGGACGGCTGCTGACCGGCGCCAGTCCGGAGGCGGTGATCGCCGTGCTGGAGGGAATGGGGGCGGACGCCGTGGGCGTGAACTGCTCCTTCGGCCCCCAAAAGCTTTTGCCCATCGTGAAAACCTATCTGGAACGGGCCTCCGTGCCCGTGGTATTCCAGCCCAACGCCGGTCTGCCGGAAACCACGCCGCAGGGCGTGCGCTACAACGTGGGGCCGGAGGAATTTGCCGCCGCGGTGACCGGCGCGATCCGCAAAGGCGTGCGGCTGGCGGGGGGCTGTTGCGGCACCACCCCGGCGTATATCGCCGCCCTGCGGGAAGCCGCGCGGAACGTGACGCCCCCGGTTCCGCTCCCCAAAGACGCGACCGTGGCGGCCTCCCGCGCCCACACGGTGGAGCTGGGCGGCAGGCCGGTGGTGATCGGCGAGCGCATCAATCCCACCGGCAAAAAGCGGCTGCGCCAGGCCATTCAGGAGGGGGATATGGACTACCTGCTGAACGAGGCCGAGGCCCAGGAGGAGGCCGGGGCGCAGATATTGGACGTGAACGTGGGCGTGCCCGGTACGGACGAGACCGCCAACCTGCTGCGGGCCGTGGAGGAGCTGCAGGCGGAATTTACGCTGCCCCTGCAGATCGACACCGCCGACCCGGCCGCCATGGAGGCCGCGCTGCGCCGCTATAACGGCAAGGCCATGGTGAACTCGGTCAACGGCAAGCGGGAAAGCATGGAGGCGGTATTTCCGCTGGTAAAAAAATACGGTGGCGTGCTGGTGGCGCTGACGCTGGATGAAAACGGCATTCCGCCCACGGCGGAGGGGCGCGTGGCCATCGCGGAAAAGATCCTGCGGGAGGCGGAGCGGTACGGCATTGCCAAAAAGGACCTGGTCTTCGACACCCTGTGCATGGCCGTCAGCGCGGAGCCCGGCGCGGCCATGACGACGCTGGCCGCGGCAAGGGCCATCCGGGAGCGCCTTGGGTGCCGCACGGTGCTGGGCGTTTCCAACGTCTCCTTCGGTCTGCCGGAGCGGCCCCTTGTCAACGGGGCGTTCCTGACGCTGGCGCTGGAAAACGGCCTGTCCGCCGCCATCATGAACCCCTGTTCCGACGAGATGATGCGGGCTTACCGCGCCTTTAACGCGTTAAAGGGCTACGACGACAACTGTCAGGACTATATCGCCTGGTGCCAGTCCCGTGCGGCGCAGACGCCCGCCGCGGAACCCGCCAGAGCGCCGGAAAAGCCCGGCCTGCGGGCGGCGGTGGCCAAGGGGCAGCGGGACAAGGCCGCCGCCCTGGCCCGGGAGCTGCTGGCGGTCAAAGAGCCCATGGCCATCGTCACGGAGGAGATCATGCCCGCGCTGGAGCAGGTGGGGCGGGAGTTTGAATCCGGCAAGGTGTATCTGCCCGGCCTTTTGATGAGCGCGGAGGCAGCCAAAAACGCCTTTGCCGCGGTAAAGGAGGCCATGCAAAAGGACGGCGTGCCCACGGAAAAAAAGGCCCCCTTCGTACTGGCCACAGTGAAGGGGGACGTGCACGATATCGGCAAAAATATCGTAAAGCTGCTGCTGGAAAACTACGGTTTTGAGGTGATCGACCTGGGCAAGGACGTGCCGCCGGAAACCGTGGCGGAGGCGGTGCTGGCGGCAAACGCGCCGCTGGCGGGCCTGAGCGCCCTGATGACCACCACCGTGCCCGCCATGGAGGAGACCATCCGCCTGCTGCGGCAGAAGGCCCCCGCCTGCAAAATCGTGGTGGGCGGCGCGGTGCTTACCCAGGCGGACGCCGACCGCATCGGCGCGGACCACTACGCCCCCGACGCCATGTCTGCCGTAAGATACGCGAACGAAACGGTCGGGTGAGACTTACCGGGAGGGATCCCCGGCGTTGCTTCCGTTGCCCGGTAAAGCGCCTGTTCCCTACGGCTGAAACACCGTCTCCACCACCCTTGCGCTCTCCTCCGGCGAATACCGGAAATAATCGATCCTGTTCCCCTCGGCGAAGTAACGCGCCGGGGGGATTTTTGGTTCCTCCTGCCGGTGGTCCACGATCACCAGCTTGATCTTCATCCGCTCCGGGATGATGTTCTTGATGTACACGGCGGCGGCCTCGCCCTCCTTTACCTCCGGGTTGTATTCGGCCAGCCCCGCTAAATTGGGCGTCAGTTCCACAAACACGCCGTAGCTCTCCACGGACCGGATGATCCCCGGTACCGTCTCGCCGATGGCGAACAGGTCCGCGTTCTGCCGCCAGGTGCCCAGCAGCTCCTTGTGGGTCAGGGTGACGCGGCCGGCGGCGTCCCGGGAAAACACAGCCGCGCGGATCTTCTGTCCCACAAAAAACCGGGCGGAGGGGTGCGGGATGCGGGAAACCGAGATCAGGTCGATGGGCAGCAGGGCGCTGATCCCCGCGCCGATATCGCAGAACACGCCGAAATTTTCAATATGCGTCACCACCGGCTCCAAAATATCCCCCGGGGTCAGCAGGTCTACGTATTCCTCCAGGCACTTTTTCTGGGCGCGGCGGCGGGACAGCAGCGCGTAATACCGCCCCTCCTCGTTTTTGCGGATGGCCGTCACGGTAAAGCAGACGGGCTTTCCCACCCGGGAGATCAGGGCGATATCCCGCACCGTGCCGTCTTCTATGCCCAGCGCCCCCTCGTCCCGGGGGATCACGCCCTTCATCACGCCCAGGTCCACGTGCAGGTTGTGCTCCCGGTCGCACAGCCCCGCCCGGGCTTCTAAGATAAGCTCCTGATGGATCGCGTCCCGCAGCGAGGATACCCCCGCCGTCGCCGCCCGGTTGGCGGCGGTGTTCAGCAAATGGCCCTCGGGATAATACTTGTTCATCATCATTTCTCCTTCATCTTTGTGCTGAAAATTGGAATTTAGCGAGATGACGTGGACCCTGTAGGGGCGGGCACTGACCGCCCGTATTTCCCATAAAAATCCATAAAATGTCATAATAATCAGGCAAGATCAACCATAATGATCGGAATTATGATGGATTTCAATGTGGTTTTGTGGGGAAACCGGTTGCGGGCGGTCAGTGCCCGCCCCTACAAAGCGCTCGACAAATCCCCATTCCTCAAAATATTCGCCAAAAACAGGTTGTCGTAATAAATAAGTATTTCTTTTTTTGTAAAAGTATGCTATACTTTATTCTGAATTATTGTTTTTTCGGGAGGTTCCGCTATGGATATCCGCGTAGGCGACCGGTTGGACATGAAAAAACAGCACCCCTGCGGCGGCAAGCGCTTTCTGGTGCTGCGCAGCGGCATGGATTTCAAGCTGAAATGCGAAACCTGCGGCCACGAGGTGATGGTGCCCCGGGCCAAGGCCGAAAAAAACATCAAAAACGTGATCAGGGAAGAGACCGATGCTTGATAAACTGAAGGATATAGAAAAACGCTTTGAGGCCGTCAACCAGCAGCTGTGCGACCCCGCCACGGCGCAGGACGTGAAGAAAACCACGGAGCTGCTGAAAGAGCTGAAGACCCTGCAGCCCATTGTGGAAAAGCTGCGGGAATACGAAAAGCACGATTCCGACGCCCGGCAGGCCAAAGAGCTGCTGGAGACCCCCGGCCTGGAAAAGGAACTGCGGGAGCTGGCGCAGGAGGAATGGGATTCCGCCAAAGCCGCCGCCGAGAAAAACTATGAAGAGCTGAAAATCCTGCTGCTGCCCCGGGACCCCAACGACGGCAAAAACGTGATCGTGGAGATCCGCCAGTCCGCCGGAGGGGAGGAGAGCGCCCTGTTCGCGGCGGTCCTCTTCCGCATGTACGCCATGTACGCCGAAAGCCGGGGCTGGAAGCCGGAGGTGCTCAACGCCAACCCCACGGAACTGGGGGGCTACAAGGAGATCAGCTTTATGATCGCGGGCGAGGGGGCCTATTCCCGCTTCAAGTTTGAAAGCGGCGTCCACCGGGTGCAGCGCATCCCGGTCACCGAATCCAACGGCAAGATCCAGACCTCCACCGTGACGGTGGCGGTGCTGCCGGAGGCCGAAGAGGTGGACGTGGCCATCGACCCGAACGACCTGAAGATCGACACCTTCCGTTCTTCCGGCGCGGGGGGCCAGCACATCAACAAGACGGAATCCGCCATCCGCATCACCCACCTGCCCACGGGCACGGTGGTGGAATGCCAGGACGAGCGCAGCCAGTATAAGAACAAGGACAGGGCCATGAAGATTTTGCGGTCCCGCATCCTCGAAATGGAGATCGAGAAGCAGGAGAAGGAGATCGCGGGGACCCGCCGCAGCCAGGTGGGCACCGGCGACCGCAGCGAGCGCATCCGCACCTACAACTATCCCCAGGGCCGCGTGACGGACCACCGCATCGGCCTGACCCTCTACAAAATCGACGCCATCCTCAACGGCGCCCTGGACGAGCTCATCGACGCCCTCATCACCGCCGACACCGCGGAGAAG
>CAMJYF010000172.1 GCA_946409885.1 uncultured Clostridia bacterium
CGGTCAGTGCCCGCCCCTACAGGGTCCACGTCATCTCGCTAAACTACAATTTGCCTCTCAGTTTTCATGTATGAGCCGTAACATATGGGTGAAAAAGATTGATTTTTTGCGGCGCATCGATTATAATAGTGAGGTTAAATCAAAAAAAGGATCAATTGCCATGAAGATCAAAGAGATCGTTGCCGTGGCGGCGGCGATGGGGATTTTTGTATTTGTGGGGTGCAACTACCACCGGCTGTTTCCGCAGGAGGAAACAACGGTCCCTACGACCGCGACGGAGGCGCCCTCCACAGTGCCGCCGACAACGGAAGAACCCACCACGCTGAAACAGTACGATTTTTCCCAGCTTCGCTATTCCGCCAATTCCGCCGCGGCCGCCTGCTACGACTGCGCGGAACAGCGCTTTTTATACGAAAAGAACGCCTCCGCCCGCATTGCCCCCGCCAGCCTGACCAAGA
This sequence comes from uncultured Clostridia bacterium, assembly GCA_946409885.1. Lineage (GTDB taxonomy): Bacteria > Bacillota > Clostridia > Oscillospirales > Acutalibacteraceae > RUG806. The sequence continues at coordinate 459 of CAMJYF010000172.1, forward strand.
TCGTCACCGTCTGCGTGGCCCTGCAGTACGCCGACCCCTCCGTGGTATACACGGTGGGAGACGAGGTGAACCTGGTGCAGAAGGATTCCAGCCTGTGCTTCATCCGCCCCGGCCATCAGGTGACCCTGTACGACCTGCTGTGCGGGATGCTGCTGGTCTCCGGCAACGACGCCGCCTATACGGTGGCCGTCAACGTGGCGCGCGCCGTTTCCGGGCCCTCGCTGACCGCCCAGGAGGGCGTCGCCTGCTTTGTGGGGCTGATGAACGATTTCGCCCAAGAACACGGCATGACCGACAGCCACTTTGTCAATCCGGAGGGATGGGACGACCCGCAGCAGTACATGAGCGCGCGTGACATTGCGATAGCGGCCGATTACGCCATGGGCCTTGCCCCGTTCCGGGAGATCATCGCCAAAACTGCCTATCACGCCGCCTTCGTTTCCGGCCAGACCATTGACTGGACCAATTCCAACCAGATGATCGATCCCGCCAGCCCGTTCTTCACCCCCGGCGTGGTGGGCGGCAAGACCGGCACCACGCAGACCGCGGGAAAGTGCCTGCTGGCTGTTTTTCAGGACGACGCGCATTCTCTGATTGCCGTTTCCATGGGCAACCCCACGGAGGAGGAGCGCTTTTATTCCGTAAGAGAGCTGTTCGACACCGTTCTGGCGCAGTGATTTGTGGGAATCGGTTCCCTGAAATAAAAACAACCGGTTCATTCTCTCTGAAAACAGAGGATGAACCGGTTTGTTTATGCGGATATGCTGTTGCGATCAGTTATCGCTCTCCGCTTTGATCACTTTTTTCCTTTTCTGCCCGATGTAAACGATCAGAACGACGGTCACGACCAGCAGTACCGCCGCGGCCGCGAAGAACATGAACAGGAAGTGCGAAATGAAAGCGGTGAGAATATAATACAGCGAGTGATACGAAATATTGATCCTGGTATAAATTCCCGAAACGTACAGCGCGCACGGCCCCGCGAACACGGAGAGCGCAGCCGCGCCGGTCGCGTAAGCCACAAAGCGCAGCCCGCGGTGCGGATAATGGTGCATGCGGACGCACATCATAGCCAGCACGCCGATCAGCAGCGCCACCAGCAGCATCGCCACCGGCGAGTACCGGGTGAGGTAGGAGTTGATTGTGTTGACGTATTCAATACCGATGATTTTGAGCCCGTTGGTATAGATCTCCGCGATATCATTGGCGTACGCCTTCACAACGGCCTCCATATCCACCTCGGCCAGCTGCTCGTCGCTTTGCGCGTAAAACGCAGTGGCCCTGGTAACGATGCGGTTTTTCAGCTCCGACGTATCGGGTTCCGAATCCTTGATCCCGGCAAAGGCGTTGCTGATGGCGATCTTTACGTCGCGGGACACTTCCGTCGCCTCGAACACCCCATCCAGAATGGAGGGATCGATACCGGTGGGAAGCGTATAGTCATGGGCGCTGTTCTGGATATCCCCCAGAATGATCCCCTGATACGTTTTGTCGGCGGCAAGCTTTTGCAGATTCGACTCCGACAGGGATATCCGCAGGATGACCAATACCGACAACAGCACCAGCAGGATGGAGATCAGGAAGGAAAACAGAAGACTGACCAACAGACTCGTTTTCTCCTTGGACAGGTGTTGTTTTTCTTTTTTATCGCTTTTATCGCTCATACTGGCTTGCCTTCCATCTTACGTCGTATCCCGAAATCCGCTTTGCCGTCACCAGCATGCGGTCCGTTCTGCGCCCCACGTGCGCCGTAAAGGGATAACAGGTGTACAGGTACAGCGTTTCCTCTTCATCCCCCAGGTGGTCGACCAACAGATCCTCCAGGTCGTTTTCGTCATAGACCTTTACCTCCTGCACCTCGTACTCGTACGGGCAGTAGTTGGTATCGATCCTGATCACGTCGCCGGTTTCAATGTTCTGCACCACGTTGAAGAACGTGGAGTTGTGCCCGGCGATAATGAGGATCCGGCCGAATCCCGGCAGAAAGCTCGCGATATTCTGTCCCGCGCCGTACCGGAGGATCTCCAGGGTGTCGTCCCAGTACAGCGGCGCGTTCAGGCCAATCTTTTCACACGAGATGTTGCCGTATTGCGTGCCTGCCGTGGGCAGATCGATCTCTTCGATCCGGATGTAGGATTCCTCCTCCACAGGCGTCTGCAGCTGATAGGCGGGATCGTAGATGGATTTCAGCTCCGAAGTGAACACGGGAGCGTCCTGCGAGATCGCCAGCCCCGCGGCGGTGGAGACCATCTGCCACACGGGGATCAGCGCCGCCGTCAGCAGCGCGTACCCGATAACGGTAAACAACACCGGCATAAGTACATATGCCGATGTTGCCAACAATGAACGTTTGGTTTTCATTAACTTAGTTGTTGGAAAGAAGATTCTTCTTGGTCACAACAGCCATACCGAACACAAGCGCCACAACCAGAACGGCAGCGACAGCATAGGTAGCGGTCATGTCAACGCCAGTCTGCTTGACGATCTTGGCACCGCCGTTGCTGGCCTTATCGGTGTTGGCAGCGCCGTTGCCGTCGGCAGCGGTGAAGCACACGGTAGCATACAGGGTGTCGGACAGGGAAACGCTGATGCCATACTTGGCGACCAGGCCGTTCACAAGAGCGAGAACGTCAGCAGCCTTATCCTTGGCGGCAGCCTTGGTGGTGATGCCGTTGGCCTCTGCATAAGCAACAACCTTATCAATACCAGCAGAAAGATCAGCACAAGCAGCAGCATCCAGATCCAACTTCATGAGAGCGCTGGTGGCCTCATTCTTGAACTGCATCGCATGAGCGGGGCTCTTCTCGGCATACTGATCAACAGCAGCGCAGAACTTAACGAGAAGGGCTTCTTCGTCGGCATTGATGCCGTCAGCCGCAAACGCGGTAGCCGCAAGAGAAAGAACCAGAACTGCTGCTAAGAGAATTGAGACAATTTTTTTCATTTGAAAATCCTCCATTTCGCGGCTAACGCCGCATAAAAATTACTTTTTCCATGCGTCTGACAAAAAAACATCTCTGCGCTGAAAAAGCCGCCCACAATGGAATGCGATTCTGACCAAAGAAAGTATAAATTACAACTCTTTCCAATCACATTTTTTCCACGGGAAAACTGATTCAGCTAAAACCTTATAGCCAAACGCTTTACAAACTATAGCACATTAAAACGGAAAAATCAATAGGTTTTTTAAAATTTCAGAAAAATTTTTCATATTTTCTTTTTCCTCCTCAGGAAATTTCATCCAGCAGCTCCCCGATCGTCACACCGGGATCGTCGATACCCCTCATCAGCACCCGCAGCGCGTTGCTGTGCAGCGCCGTGATATGCTCCTTTGTGATGTAGCTGGTACGGTAGAGATAGTACAGGTCCATGCCGCCATCCTCCAGCGTGGGCACCGCGAACACGTACATGGGCATGATGTATCGGCCCGGGTTGTGGCTGCGGAAGGTGAAATGGATCCCGTTGGTTTCCGGGAAGGCCAGCGGCAGCCAGGTGAACATCATACAGGAGGGACCCTGGGAGTTGCGGTAGTGGAGGATATCCATCTGCAGCTTGCGGGCGTGCATATAGGGGAAGTCCGCCCGACGGTACAGCTGCGCCCGCACGCTGAACATGATCTCCAGCGCCTCTTTGAAGGTCTTGTCCTCCGGGATGACCGTGTGCAGCTGCAGGGGCTGGGCCAGGCAGCCGCTCATGCGCTTTGTCTTCAGCGTGGCCCTTCTGCTGCACATGACGATCTGCAGCGTGTCGTCCGTGCGGAAATTGATGGAGGAGCAGTGGGTGCGCATGCCCAGCAGCAGCACGTTTTCCGGCGCGTTGTTGGTCTCGCGGCAGAAGTTGAAAATCTTCTGCGCCTGCTCCGGGGCCACGTGCAGCCGCAGGATATCGCACTTGTCGTGGACCAGGTCGTAGGCGTCCGGCACGCGCAGGTCCGGGTCCTTATATTTCTCCCGCTGCTTCAGCAGCAGGTCCGGACCGTGCACCCCGGCGTAAAAGGGCTTGCCGTGGTTGGACCAGTAGTCGATGAAGAACTGCTTGTCCTTCTCATATTTCTTTTCATTCTTTAAATAGGCAAGGTCGTCTTTGACGGCGTCCTCATAGCGTTCCAGCGGCGGGGGCAGCTCCTTGCCGTTCGCCAGCGCGTCGTACACGGCGAACAGGTCCGCGTAGAACACCCCGATGCCGATGGCGTCCATAATGATATGGCTGACGTTGAAATAGATGCCGGTGTGCCCCTCGCAGTTGGTGAAGATGACCATCCGGTAGGTTTCGCCCCGCAGAAAGCGGACGGACTTCTGCGCATCCGCGGAGAGGTACGCCTCCTCCTCTTGCCGGGTGGCGAAGGCGACCACGGGGATCTCCCTGTCGGGCACGGAGGGCAGAAAGGACTGCTTGATGGAATCCCCCGTGCGGAAGAACCGCAGCCGCAGGCTGTCGTTGCGCGCCACCTCGATTTTCATCGCGCGTTTCAGCGTGTCGATATCCAGCCTGGTATCCGTCGTGACGGAGGTGGGGATCTGCATCACGTTTTTATGAAGGCTGAACTTGAACATGTAGTACATGGAATTCTGGGACGGTATCAGGTCATACCGCGTCAGATCGCTTGCTTTTGCCATATAAGATCCTTTCCGGGAACGCCGCCGACGGCGTTTTTTATACTTCCGTTGCTCATATTTTATCAATTATATTA
>CAMJYF010000173.1 GCA_946409885.1 uncultured Clostridia bacterium
GCGTCATCATCCGGGGCATGGCCTACCCCAACAGCGGGATCACCCGCTTCAACGGCGGCTCGGATTATGAGACGGTGCGGCGGTATTTACAGGACCTGGGCGTGGTGTACGCCCGGTCATTGGGCGGGGACAACAACCGCTTTGCCCTGCCGGAGGACTGGTATTGCTGGCTGCCCACGGCCCACCCCACCAATCCCCACGCGCTGGACTGGGCGCGGGAGTTCGCCGCGCTGCGGGTCAACGACCTCTACCTGGACGACCGCCACCCAAGGCTTTTCTACCTGTGGGGGCACAGCTACGAATTTGACCACGACGGCAGCTGGGACCGCATGGAACAGCTCTGCGATATCTTAGCGGGCGGCGGCGACGTGTGGCGCGCCACGAACATGGAGATCTACGACTACGTGACCGCCTTCCGCTCGCTGGTCTTCAGCGCGGACGGAACCGTCTGCTATAATCCCACGCTGCTGGATCTGTATTTTGAGACGGACGGCGGCGTGACCCGCGTACACCCCGGCGAGACCCGCCGGATCGACTGAGAAAGAGAGGAAGACAACATGAAGCTGTGCGTACCGATCCCGTGTTTTTTCGGCAATCTGCCCTTTGAAGAGGCGGTGGAAAAGACCGCCGCGCTGGGATACCGATATGTGGAGATCTACGACTGGCGGCAGCTGGACCCGGTCGCCGCCAAACAGGCGCTGGACCGCTGCGGCGTCACCCTGCTGAGCATGTGCACCACCGAATTCCGGCTGACGGACCCCGCCTGCCGGGCCCTTTGGGTACAGGGGATCAAAGACAGCGTCGCGGCGGCCCGGGCGCTGGGCGTGAAAAAGCTGATCACCCAGGTGGGGCCGGATACCGGCGCGGACAGAGAGGCCCAGCGCCGGTCGATCGCGGAGGGCCTGAAGGCCGGGGCGCCGGTGCTGGCAGAGGCGGGCGTCACCGTGATGATCGAGCCGCTGAACACAAAGGTGGATCACCCGGGGTATTACCTGACCTCCTCCGCCGAGGCCTTTGCCATCGTGCGGGAGGTGAACAGCCCCAACGTGAAGGTGGTCTTCGATATCTACCACCAGCAGGTGTCGGAGGGAAACATCATCCCGAATATCATAAATCATCTTGACTGCATCGCCCACCTGCACGCCGCCGGTCACCCGGGGCGGCATGAGCTGCAGTACGGCGAGAACGATTACAAAAACATTTTTGCCGCCGTGGACAAAGCCGGGTATACCGGGGCCTGCGGGCTGGAGTACGGCCCGCTGCTGCCCCCGGAGGAAAGCCTTGCCGCCGCCAAAAAACTGTACGCCGACTGAGCCCTCCCGCCATGCCGCAATCCGTCGCCGATGACGGGCTGCAAAAAAACATGGATTGGCAGTAATGCCAAAGATCAGGGGTCATCACGGAATGATGCGGGATATAATCACAGCGCCCCGCCCGATTCAGCTTCGGGCGGGGCGCTGGGTACCGGCGGGGCCGGTCATTCATTCCTCATGTTGAAGGGGAACATATCGGTCTTTTCCAATGTCTGATAGGGCAGCCAGTCCAGCGTCATGCGGATATACATCATAACATTTCTGATATACGTGATAATATCATGGATCACGTCCGTGGGCTTGCTGACGATTTCCGCCTGATGGGCGATGTTGTTGCCCTCCGTAAAGTCGGCCAGGTATTCAAATTCCTCTTTTGTGCCGTAGAACGCGATCTGCTTGATGGAGCTCTCCTTTTCCTCGCCGGTGGCAAGGTCCTGCTCGCAGAGGCCGTAGTCCTCGATCATAAAGAAATTCCTGTTGCCGCAGCGGGCGTAGGGCAGCTCCAGCCGCTCCAGATAGCGGGTGTTGCAGAAGGCGTAGGGATCGATACCCAGCAGGCACCACTTGCTCATCTGATAGGTCTTGTCGGGCTTGGCGGCGGGATAGTGGACCAGCTCGTAGCCGTGGCGGGTATACAGGACGCCGTCGATGGCCTCAAAGTACATATTGCCCTTTTCCACCTCAAAGCGTTCCAGGTTCTGCAGCAGGGAAAACGCCTTCCAGAACACGTAGTTGTTGTAGACGTCCTGATAGTCCTCCCCGTACTCTTCGATATCCTCCTGAGAAGGCGCTCTCATGGAAAAGTTGTGCAGCTCGCTGTCCTTGGCGATGCGGACCGTTCTGACGTCCGGCGCGATGGACCTGATCCACTCGTAGAACGCGAACTCGTCGTTGACGGGCACGCCGTTGCCGTGGTCGTTGATCGTCAGCGTACCGCCGGCGGGATCGAAGACGTAGGTGGAATCGGTATCGGACCAGTCGTTCATCACGTAGACGCCCTTGTTCAGATAGACGTTGGGGTCGTCGCCGTCCCCGGCGGCCAGCGCGGGCAGGGCCAGCGTCAGCAGCAGGCAGGCGGAAAGAATCAGGCAGAACAGCCGTTTGATGGCAGTTTTCATAAAAATTTCCTCCTTCTTTTTTCTTAATGGTAACATATTTTTACGGGATTGTCAACTCCGTTTTTCCTTGTCAGAAAATAAAAGAAGAGGCGGGACCGGGCAGACTTATTTCCCGGCCGTTTTGGGGCGGGAGGTCTTCCCTCTGGGGACGGCGGGCAGGGAGGCTTCCGTCAGCGCGCCACGGCGCAGGGACTTTTTCTTCTGCTTCAGCAGGGCGGCAACGGTGTCCGCGAACTCCTTCGACAGGCCGCTTTTTTGCAGCATTTTGCGAAAGCGGGCCAGCGTGGTGGCGTCGGGTACGCTTTCGCGGATAAAATCCAGGCGCATAAAGCGGCGCATGGCGTAGCTGTCGTAGACGGCGTCCTCCAGCGCGTCGTCGGAAAGGCGGTACCAGACCTGCAAAAGATACATCCGCAGCATGGTCTCCGGGTCCCGCGGGGGACGGCCCCGGCGCTTGCTGTAGTAATAGGGTTTGATCCGCTCCACAAAGGCGTCCCAGGGGATCAGGCGGTCCATTTCGCCCAAAAACTTTTCCCGTTTGGTGCGCCGCCGTTTGCGGGCGTATTCCAGATCCGCGAAAGATAGCTGCTGTTCCATGATGGTGCTTCCTTTCCTGTCGTAAAATGGGGAGTTTGGCGATCTGTAGGGGCGGGCACCGACCGCCCGCCATCGGGCACCGACCGCCCGCCATCGGGCGCCGACCGCCCGTTAAAAGTCCTTGAATGGAAAGCGGTCTATATGATTGCGGCGGCGGGCGGTCAGCGCCCGCCCCTACAGGGTCACCCCCGTTTCCCTTCTTTTTCAAACAAAAAGAAGGAACGCGCGGTCCCTTCTTGTCTGGCGGATTATTTCCACGAAGAATTCAGCGGCACGGTGCGGTTGAAGACCGGTGCGCCGGGCTGGCTGTCGGGGTCGATACAGAAATAGCCAGTGCGCATGAACTGGAAGGCGCTGCCGGTTGCGGCGTTCGCCGCGTCCGGCTCCACCAGGCAGTCCTTGCAGACGATCAGCGATTCCGGGTTGATGGCGCTTTCAAACTCCTCGTCGGAGAGGGAGGCGGGGTCCTCCGCGTCGAACAGGCGGTCGTAGAGGCGCACCTCGGACTTCACAAAATCCGGGCCGGCCCAGTGGATGGTGCCGCGCACCTTGCGGCCGTCGGGAGCGTCGCCGCCCCGGGTTTCCGGGTCGTAGGTGCAGTGCAGGCAGGTCACCTCGCCGTTGGCGTCCGTCTCATAGGAGGTGCAGGTGAGGAAGTAGGCGCCCTTGAGCCGCACCTCGTTGCCGGGGTACATGCGGAAATATTTTTTCGGCGGGTCGATCATGAAGTCGCTCTTCTCGATGTAGATCTCTTTGGCGAAGGTCACCTTGGACTGGCCGAATTCCGGGTGGTCCGGGTGGCGGTCCAGCTCCAGCGTCTCGGTCTGTCCCTCGGGATAGTTGTCGATGATCACCTTCAGGGGGTCCAGCACCGCCATGGCCCGGGGGGCGTTGGCGTTGAGCTCGTGCCGCACGCAGGCCTCCAGCAGGCCGTAATCCACCACGGAGAAGGCCTTGGACACACCCACCTTTTCGATGAACGCCCGCAGCGCTTTGGCGGGATAGCCGCGCCGCCGCATGCCGCAGATGGTGGCCATGCGGGGATCGTCCCAGCCGGCAACCATGCCGTCCTTCACCAGACGGATGTTCTTGCGCTTGCTGGTGATGCAGTAGTTGATGTTCAGCCGGGCGAACTCGATCTGACGGGGCGGCTCTTCAAAGCCGATCTGCTGGATGAACCAGTCGTACAGCGGACGGTGGTTCTCGAACTCCAGCGAGCAGAGGGAATAGGTCACGCCCTCCTTGGCGTCGGAAAGGGGATGGGCGAAATCGTACATGGGATAGACGCACCACTTGTCGCCGGTGTGGTGATGGCGCACGTGCATGATGCGGTAGATGGCCGGGTCGCGCATGTTCATGTTGGGGCTGGCCATGTCGATCTTGGCCCGCAGCACCTTTTCGCCGTCGGCAAACTCCCCGGCGGTCATGCGGGCGAAGAGGTCCAGATTCTCCTCCACGCTGCGGTCCCGGTAGGGGCTGTTCTTGCCGGGCTCCGTCAGGGTGCCGCGGTATTCGCGCATCTGCTCCGGCGTCAGATCGTCCACGTAGGCCTTGCCGTCTTTAATGAGCTTGATGGCGCATTCATAAATAAAGTCAAAATACTCAGAGGCGTAGTACACGTTGGCCCATTGGAAGCCCAGCCACGCGATATCCTCCTTGATGGATTCCACATACTCCACGTCCTCCTTGGAGGGGTTGGTGTCGTCCAGCCGCAGGTTGCAGATACCGCCGTATTTTTCCGCGGTGGCAAAGTCGATGCAGATGGCCTTGGCGTGGCCGATGTGCAGATACCCGTTGGGCTCCGGGGGAAACCGGGTCTGCACGCGGGTATTCACCCCCGCGGCCAGATCCTCGTCGATGAAATCGTGGATAAAGTTTGAATTGAGAGCGTTCAGTTCGTCCATATGTTGTCTCCCGTCTATGGTTTTCCGGTAGCGCGGCACCTCAGTGCCGCTTTCAGCGTAAACAACTTTTTATAAGGCTTGGTGTGATGCCGCTTTCCCTGTTTCGGATTCCTGAAAAACGATCCGACAGAAAGCAACATTCGTCAACAGCGGCACTGAGGTGCCGCGCTAC
>CAMJYF010000174.1 GCA_946409885.1 uncultured Clostridia bacterium
ACAAAGAGATCGAATACGAGGTGATGCGGGACGCGGGAGACACCGCCGTCACCGTCTGCAATATGGAGAACGTGGACCCCGTGGGCGTCCACACCGGCGATTCCATCGTGGTCTGCCCCTCCCAGACCCTCACCAACAAAGACTATCAGATGCTGCGGGACAGCGCCCTGAAGATCATCCGGGCGCTGCAGATCGAGGGCGGCTGCAACGTGCAGTTCGCGCTGGATCCCCGCTCTTCTCAGTATTACCTCATCGAGGTCAATCCCCGGGTGTCCCGCTCCTCGGCGCTGGCCAGCAAAGCCAGCGGTTATCCCATCGCGCGGGTCTCGGCCAAGATCGGGATCGGTATGGCGCTGGAGGAGATAAGGCTGGCCAACACCTGCGCGGCCTTTGAACCGGCGCTGGATTACGTGGTCACCAAGCTCCCCCGGTTCCCGTTCGATAAATTCACCGACGCGGACCACCGCCTTTCCACCCAGATGAAGGCCACGGGCGAGGTGATGAGCGTGGGCAGGACCTTTGAGGAAAGCCTGTTGAAAGGGATCCGCTCGCTGGAAACCGGCGCGGACCACCTGTATTTGCGCAAGTTCGACGGGATGACGGAAAGGGAGCTGTTGACCTACGTCAGCGAGGGCACGGACGACCGCGTGTTCGCGCTGGCGCAGCTCCTCCGTCTGGGGGTCGGTATCGACAGGATCACGGCGGCGACGGCGATCGACCGATTTTTTATTCAAAAGCTGGTTCATATCGTTGAGGAAGAGAAAACGCTGTCCGCCGCCGTGGGGGACGCGGGAGAACTGCGCGAAGCCAAACGGATGGGCTTTTCCGACGCCGCCGTGGCAAGGCTGTGGGGCACGACGGAGGAGGCGGTCTGTAAGTTGCGCCTGCAAAACGGGATCACGCCGGTGTACAAGATGATCGACACCTGCGCCTCGGAGTTTGAAAGCTACGTGCCCTATTTCTATTCCACCTATGAGGAAGAAAACGAGTCGGCGGTTTCCGGCAAAAAAAAGATCGTGGTGCTGGGCGCCGGCCCCATCCGCATCGGGCAGGGCATCGAATTTGACTATTCCACCGTCCACGCGGTGCAGACCATCCGCCGGGCAGGGTATGAAGCCATCATCATCAACAACAACCCGGAGACCGTCTCCACGGATTACACCTGTTCCGACAAGCTCTACTTCGAGCCGCTCCACATCGAGGACGTGATGAACGTGATCCGGCATGAGCGGCCGGAGGGCGTGATCGCCACGCTGGGCGGGCAGACGGCCATCAATCTGGCCCCGGCCCTGCGCGCGCGGGGCGTGAAGCTCATCGGCACGGACTGCGCCGCCATCGAGCGGGCGGAGGACCGGGACCTGTTTGAAAAGCTGCTGCTTTCGCTCCACATCCCCCAGCCGAAGGGCCGGGCCGTAACCAGCGTGGAGGCGGGCGTGGCCGCCGCGCGGGAGATCGGTTACCCCGTGCTGGTGCGCCCCAGCTTTGTGCTGGGCGGCCGGGCCATGCAGATCGTGGCCAAGGAAGAAGATCTGCGGACCTATCTGCGCACTGCCGTTGCCATCGACGAGGACAAGCCCGTGCTGGTGGACCACTACATCCGTGGCAAGGAGGTGGAGGTGGACGCGGTCTGCGACGGGCGCAGCGTGTTCGTGCCGGGCATCATGGAGCTGGTGGAGCGCACCGGCGTCCATTCCGGCGATTCCGTCAGCGTCTATCCGCCCTTCAGCCTTTCCTTACGGGTGAAGAGCAAGATTCTGGAATATACCGAAAAACTGGGGCTGGGCATCGGCATCGTGGGCCTGTTCAATATCCAGTTCATTGTGGACGGCAATGAGGACGTGTACATCATCGAGGTCAACCCCCGCTCCTCCCGCACCGTTCCGTTTTTGTCCAAGGCCACGGGGTACCCGCTGGCGGATATCGGCACGGCGGCCATGCTGGGGCTGACCCTGCCGGAGCAGGGGATCTTTTCCATCTATCCGCCGGAAAAGGACCGCTGGTACGTGAAGGTCCCGGCGTTTTCCTTCTCGAAGCTGGGCGGGCTGGATGGCTATCTCTCCCCGGAGATGAAATCCACCGGCGAAGCCATCGGCTACGACGACAAGCTTCACCGGGCCGCCTACAAGGCGCTGACCGCCTCCGGCATGACGCTGAAAAAATACGGCACGGTGCTGGTGAGCGTGGCCGACGAGGACAAGGAGGAGACGGTGCCCCTGATCCGCCGGTTTTACGAGATGGGCTTCAACATTGAGGCGACCACCCTGACCGGGGAGGCGCTGAAGGCCAACGGCATCCGCACCCGCATCCGCCGCAAGCCCAGCGAGGGCAGCGACGAGGTGCTGGAATCCCTCCGGGCGGGGTACGTGAGCTACGTGGTCAACACCCGTGCGGTGCTCTCCGGCGTCCACTACGGCGACGGCGCCGCCATCCGCCGCTGCGCCGCCCAGCAGGGCGTTGCCATGCTCACGTCTCTTGACACGGTGCGGATGCTGCTGGACGTGCTGGAGGAATCCACGCTGGGGATCTCGACGATCGACGAATGACAGGTAGCGCGGCACCTCAGTGCCGCTGTGAGGAAAAGTAACATCACGTAGCACGGCGCATTGCGCCGTCTGATCGTTCGATATAGGAAAAAGTGATCAGCAGAAAGATTACATTGACAATTATTCCTTTTTCAACAGTGATACTATGGGAAACGGCTCCGACGGCGCAATGCGCCGTGCTACCATAGTTGTTTGCGTGGACAGCGGCACTGAGGTGCCGCGCTACGGCATGGAAAAGATGTTGCTGTACATTCATACTGATCGTTATCAATGAGAGAACAGGAGGAAGCGACAATGCACTTCACCAAAATGCACGGCCTGGGCAATGATTATTTATACGTTTACGGCGAGGCGCCGGAGGATATCGCGGCGCTGTCGAGGAGGCTTTCTGACCGGCATTTCGGCGCGGGAAGCGACGGCATGATCTATATTTCCCCCTCTGACGCGGCCGATTTTAAAATGCGTATCTTCAACGCGGACGGGAGCGAGGCCATGATGTGCGGCAACGGCATCCGCTGCGTGGGCAAGTACGTCTACGACAAGGGCTATACGGATAAAACCTATCTGAAAATCGAAACGCTGTCCGGGGTGAAGCGCCTGCAATTGCACGTCGCGGGCGGCGCGGTGAAAAGCGTCACCGTGGATATGGGACAAGCCGTGGCGCAGCCGGAACGGCAGCTTTCCGTCAACGGAAAGGAATATACCTATACGCCGGTTTCCGTGGGTAATCCTCACGCCGTTATCTTTACGGACGCGGTCAACGCGGTGCCGCTGGAGACGCTGGGCCCGGCCATTGAGCGCCACCCGGATTTTCCCGGTGGGGTGAACGTGGAGTTCGTGCAGGTCCTCTCCGATACCGCGCTGCGGATGCGGGTCTGGGAGCGGGGCAGCGGCGTGACCATGGCCTGCGGCACCGGCTCCTGCGCCAGCGTGGCGGCGGCGGTCAAAAACGGGTATTGCCGCGCCGGTCAGCCGGTAACGGTAATGCTTGACGGCGGCACGCTGGAAATCACGGTTTCGGAGGCGGGTGAAGTCACCATGACCGGCCCCGCCGAAACGGTCTATGAGGGGGAAACGGCATGATACAGCTGAACACGCACTACGCGGAACTGAAGGACTCCTATCTCTTTGCGGGCATCGCCCAAAAGACGCGGGACTATCTCGCAAACCATCCGGGGCAGAAGCTCTACCGCATGGGCATCGGGGACGTGTCACAGCCCCTGTGCCCGGCGGTGATCGAAGCGCTGCACGGGGCGGTGGAGGAGCAGGCGAACGCGGCCACCTTCCACGGCTACCAGCCGGAATGCGGCGCGCCCTTTTTCCGGGAGGCCGTCGCCGCCCACTACGCCGCCCGTGGCGCAGCGCTCTCCCCGGAGGAGGTCTTCGTTTCCTCCGGCGCCAGCGACGAGCTGGGGGATATTCTGGACCTGTTCGCCCCGGAAACCCCGGCCATGGTGCTGGAACCCGCCTATCCGGCCTATCTGGACGCCAGCGTCATCGCGGGCCGGAAAATCATCCACGTCCCGGCCTCCGCCGAAAACGGCTTTCTGCCTTTGCCGCCGGAGACGAATGAAGCGGCGCTCATCTATCTGTGTTCCCCCAACAACCCCACCGGCGCGGTGTTCGGCAGGGATGCGCTGCAATCGTGGGTGGACTACGCCAACAAGACCGGCGCCGTCATTCTGTTCGACGCCGCCTATGAGGCCTATATCGAGGATCCCGCCCTGCCCCACAGTATTTTTGAACTGGACGGCGCGGAGACCTGCGCCATCGAGATCTGCTCCCTCTCCAAAACGGCGGGCTTCACCGGCACGCGCCTGGGCTATACCGTCATCCCGAAGACGCTCACCCGGCAGGGCCTGTCCCTGAACGCCATGTGGGTCCGCAACCGCACCACCAAGACCAACGGCGTCTCTTATCTGCTGCAAAAGGGCGGCGCGGCGGTCTTCACGCCGGAGGGGCAGCGGCAGATCAAAGAGCAGATCGCCCTGTATAAGCGCAACGCCCGCACGCTGACCCAGGCGCTGGACGCCTGCGGCGTCCGGTATACCGGCGGTCAGAACGCGCCGTATATCTGGCTGAAATGCCCGAATGGCATGGGCAGCTGGGAATTTTTTTCTTACCTGCTGAATGAGATACAGGTGGTGGGCACCCCCGGCGAGGGCTTCGGCCGCTGCGGGGAGGGGTTCTTCCGTTTTTCCACCTTCGCCAGCCCCGCGGATACCACCGAAGCGGCCAGGCGGCTGCTGCAACTGCTCGGCGGCAGGGCATAAAAAACGGCCCAAAAAAAACGGTTCCGTAAAAACCGGTTTTTGTCAATTATCGTCAAACTTTTCACAATCCGCGAAAAATCAGTTGACATTTTCCCGGACCGGCGTATAATAAGAGACAGAAAAGGCAACGGCGTCTTTGAACAGGTTTGTTCAAGGACGTTTTTCTTTTCGCTTTGAAAACAGCATCACATAAGGCAAAGGCGTCTTTTCCTTCGCGGCAAACGGTCCGCGGAAGAAA
>CAMJYF010000175.1 GCA_946409885.1 uncultured Clostridia bacterium
CAGCCACTTCATGCTTCTGGCCACGTCGGAAAGGCCGTCCGGCACGGGGTCGTCGTTTTCCAGGATCAGCCACTCGATGCCGCTGTCCTTGGCCGCCTTCACCACGGTGGCCAGGTCGTTGTTGCCCTCGCCCAGCGCCTTGGGGGTGCCGTCGATCCCGTCCTTGATGTGCAGATGCACGATGCGGTCCTTGTTCTCCGTGATCAGCTTGTAGTTGTCCTGACCGGCGTGGAAGCTCCAGTAGGTATCCACCTGCATGTGGCAGGCGGCCTTCAGGCGGTCAAAGATGGTGCCGGGCTTGGTGGCATAGAGGGGCTCCTGAAATTCCTGTGTGTGGTTGTGGAAATAGACGGCGATCCCGTCTTTGGCCGCCCGCTCGTCGGCCTTACCCATCACGTCGATCACGTGCTCCAGCGCTTCCTCCGTTTTGGTGTCCGCGCCGCCGATGCCCGCGGTCTTCGCGCCCAGGGTCTTTACGTTGGCAAGGGTCTCCTCCAGCTTGTCGGCCTCAAAATCGCCCAGGCCCATGTGCATACCCACGCACACCAGGCCTTGCTCATCCAGCTTGGCCTTCAGCGTGGCCGCGTCCAGCCCGAAGAAGCCGGCGAATTCCACGCCGTCAAAGCCCAGCTTTTTCACTTCTTCCAGTATGCGCAGCAGGTCGTCGCCGGTCTTGATGTGGTCCCGCAGGGAATAGAGCTGTACTCCGAATTTCATCTCTTATCCTCCTGTCTCAGTCGTCAAAATA
The DNA here is from genome assembly GCA_946409885.1 of uncultured Clostridia bacterium. GTDB lineage: Bacteria > Bacillota > Clostridia > Oscillospirales > Acutalibacteraceae > RUG806. Next base: position 749 of record CAMJYF010000175.1, read on the forward strand.
CACGGGCTTGCCGGTCTTGGCGGAGGTGTAGATGGCCTCCAGAATACGGGTCACGCACAGGGCCTGCTCCGGCAGCACGCAGGGGTCGTGGTCGTTGACGATGGCGTCGATCCACTGCTGCATGTCGCGTACGGATGCCTTTTCGCTCTTGCCGGCGTAGAAGGCCACGCCGCCCGCGTCCAGGTTCACCTTCTCGGCCACCTGGCGGTTGTGCTTTACGGAGTTGAACCACAGGCCGTCCACGGTATCCACGCCCGCCTTGGTGCCGCAGAGGGTGTAGGTGGCCTCTCTCGGGTGACGGTCGTTCAGGGCCCAGCTGGATTCCAGCTCCACCACCGCGCCGTTTTCCATCACGATGTAGCCGAAGGCCGCGTCCTCCACGGTGAACTCCTTGGGATCCCAGTCGCCCCAGGCGTTGGCGGTCTCCTTGTCCTCCGCCAGCTTGCGGAAGGTGTTGCCCACCACCATCTTGGGCTTGTAGTTGTTCATCATCCAAAGGGTCAGGTCCAGCGCGTGGGTGCCGATATCGATCAGCGGCCCGCCGCCCTGCTCGTATTCGTTCAGGAACACGCCCCAGGTGGGCACGGCCCTGCGGCGGATGGCGTGGGCCTTGGCGAAATACACCTCGCCCAGATCGCCCGCCTCACAGGCGGCCTTTACGTACAGGTTCTCGTTGTTCTGGCGGTTCTGGTAGCCGATGGTCAGCTTTTTGCCGGTGCGCCTGGCCGCCTCCAGCATGGCCTTGGCGTCCGCGTAGGTCTTGGCCATGGGCTTTTCGCACATCACGTGCTTGCCGGCCTCCAGCGCGTCCACGGTGATGAAGCCGTGGCTGCGGTTGGGGGTGCACACGTGGCACACGTCGATGGTCTCGTCCTTCAGCAGCTCCTTGTAATCGGTGTAGACCCTGGCGTCCTCGGTGCCGAACTTCTCGGCCGCCTTCACGGCCCGCTCCTCGATGATGTCGCAGAAAGCCACCATCTCCACGTTGTCCAGCTCCTTCAGGGAAGGCATGTGCTTGCCGTTGGCGATGCCGCCGCAGCCGATGATGCCGATGCGTAATTTTTTGTCCATTTTTTCTTCCTCCCGGAAATTATCGGAAACAAAGGGCGTTTCCTTTATTACGTTTATTATAACAACTTCAACAAATTATGCAAGGGGTATTTCTCTTTTTTTATGCGGATGCGGTCCCTGTTTGCGGGATAAGTCTTTACATTTGAAAAAAAAGTTGTTATAATGATTGGGAATACGTATCGTTTCGGCGATCGGATGAGAAGGTATGAGCATGATAGGTTCCTATAAACTGAAAAAGATCCTCATCGTTGTGCTGGCCCTGGTCGTGGTGATCGAAAGCGCGGTGCTGATCGGCAAAAAGGGCGGCGGCGTCAACGTGATCGACGTGACGCTGAACATGAGCTTTGACGGCATGGAAAAAACCATCAGCGGCAGCATCGGCACGGCCCTGTCGGAGGCCGTGGCGGGCATCAGGGCAGGCGAGCTGAAAGAGGACAGCATCAAAAACATGGTCACGGGGCTGATCCATTCGGATTTCGTGGTCAACACGGTCATGTCCCTTTCCTATCCGCTGCTGTACCAGACGCTGGTGGAGCTGGGCATGCTGGATTTTGCCACCTTTATGGATCTGTACGCCACCGGCCCCCTGCTGGCCGGCAAGCTGGAAGGAAAGCCCTACACCTGCGTGGATAAGGACGGCGCCCGCAAGCCCCTTACCGAGGTGCTGAACAACGTGGGCGAAGACTGGTCCTATATGGATACCAAGGTCAGCTATCAGGATGAAAGCGGCGATACCCGCGAGACCACCCTGTGGAATTCCATCCAGTGGGGCGTGACGGACGAGGCCTCCTTCTTCTCCGCCATGAACGACATGGGCGAGGGCCTCCGCGGCGTGCTGGAGGTGGCCATGCAGGGCAAGGAGCGCGTCATCAACGTGAACGTGCTGGACGTGCTGCTGAAATTCGATAAGATCCCCTTCAATATGGACGCCGCCACCATCTACCACGCCAGCGGCCAGAGCGGCTACGCCCTGTGCCTGGTGCCCCTGTTCAACTCCCTGGGGCTGGATGAGGGCGATTACCCCTCCGTGGAGGAGTTCAACGGCTATTCCGCCGTGGGCGATATGTGGAAGGCCATCTTCGGCCCGGTGCTGACGCTGGCGGAAAAGATCGAGGACGACCCGGTCAATATGCTGACAAGTATGCTGGTCAACTTTGCCGACCTGGTGGATACCGGCAAATTCAAAGAGTACATGGGCCACCTGCGGCTGGACGCGGAGTACAACAAGCTGGCGGCCATGGTGATGGGCTTCAGCGACGGCCTGCTGTTCAACCTGGGCGACGCGCTGATCGAGATCATTGAGGAAACCGGCCTGAACCTGAGCGGCAATTTCAACGACCTGCTGGACAGCTTCATCAAGGTGCTGACCAAAAAAGAGGGCGATATGCCCGATATGGACGTGGCCGGGCTGGTGGCCTGCGCCAGCCAGAAGACGCTGAATAGCGGCGCCGCCGTCTATCAGGCGGACGCGGACAAGGTGATAGAGTTCATGGTGAACTACCTGATGGACGATCAGATCGTGTCCGCCCTTGTCAACGCCACGGAGCTGGGCGGCACGCCGGAGGGCGACGCCATCATCGCGGGCGTGGAAAAGAGCGAAGACGGCTTAAAGCAGATCGTCAACGCCCTGCTGCCCGTGCTGCTGAAAAAGCTGAATTTGGCCGGGTGACCGCCATGACGACGCAACTGCCCAACGACCCGCTGCTGCTGCTGAGCGTGGTGAATACAAAGCTGCGGGATTTTTACCCCACCCTGGAAGCGCTGTGCGACGACCTGAACGCCGACCGCGCCGCGCTGGAAAAAAAGCTTTCCTCCGTCGGCTACGCCTACGACCCCGCCCGCAATCAGTTTGCCCTTGCGTCCGACGGCAGGAAGTGAATCTCATTGTTGTATAATGAATTATACAACGCCCGTCTGCCTTCCAACGGCAGACGGGCGTTGTTGTTAAATTGTTGGGGAGCAGAGTGTTCTGTAATCCCTTGAATCACCCAGATCGTGTTAACGCATTTGGTGATCCAACAGATAATCCGTGCTGACATGGTAATAATCTGCCAGCTTTATTAAAAAATCCAGTGGAAGCTCCCGGGTCCCTTTCTCGTATCTTCTGTAAACTTCTCTTTGGCATCCCAAATAATCAGCGACCTGCTGTTGCGTCAGATCGTGATCCAATCGCAAATCCTCTAACCTTTTTAAATACATTACAAAAATCACCCTCTTGACAATGCTACCATTTAGTAGTATTATTTGAATAGAAATGCTACTAAACGGTTGCATTTCCATCCAAATGAGGGATGTAATATTGTTTTGCTTTTACCGGTACCGGAAGAAGCAAAACAAAAAGAAAGAGGAAAATTATGAATAAACAAAACCGTACGCGTAACCGCAAATTTTCAGTAGCTTCATTGGCATCAACCTCGGTCGGCTTCTTATATCCGTATGCTTTCGCAAACCGATTCATAATGCTTTCTTCATCGTACATACCCTGCACATACTCCTGAAGCAAGGGTTCCAGATAATCTGTCCAGAGTTGATCGAAGGTCAAAGTCTTCAGCTTAAGGAAGTACGACGCACCAATCTGATAATTTTCATTCAGATCTTCAACCGCAGCGATTTCTTTATTCAACGCAGCCATACGTTTGATAGCTTCCGCCTCAAGAACATGGTATCTCCAACAAGGTTAACTGGATAATCCAGTGCATCCGGAACATGGGTAATTCGGTCATGTCTGCGATCAAGGGCATTGACGCGGGCGTGCAGAATATTCAGCAAACCTGAATTAATGGCCTAATCATTTTTTCTTTTCTTTCCACATTTTTCAACAAGGGAATTATATTTTTTATTCTGTATCGCCTTGGTTATCGGCGTTGACAATGCACCTGCGGCAATTCCGATAATCCAGACGTATTTCCATTTAGTAAGCAGTCCGAAAAGAACAATCAGTGCAGCAGAAGCCAGCCAATACAGAATCTGAATTTTGCCGCTTGACTTATTAAGCTCCTCTAAGATATCAACACCCGCGGATTCGTGCGGTGCGGTTTCAATAAAGGCTGCCGCTCCGGCAGGTCCTGAACACGAGCGAAAATCTTCGCTGCATTCCTTAGTTCCTGCGGCGTAAGTATTATTGTTAAGTATTTCAAGAACCGCCGAACGGATTCCCTGCGCCGAATCGTTTGTAAGCATAACTCCCGCCCCGATTTCTTTTGCCCGTCTTGCAAC
>CAMJYF010000176.1 GCA_946409885.1 uncultured Clostridia bacterium
TTCCTCGCCGGGGGCCAGGGTCCAGCCGAAGTCGGAATCGTCGATGCCCATCATCACGCGGGAGGAGTTGTTGAAGTCCACCTCCACCTCCGCCACATAGTTGCAGCTGTAAACGAGGTTGAAGCCATAGGCGTCGCCGTGGTCTTCGTCTGCCCCGCGGCGCAGCAGCGCCATGAAGGGGTTCTGCTGGTGGGAGGAGGAACCCCGGCGGCTGCCGATGCCCTGACGGCCGTGGCCCAGCGGACGGCGCTCCAGCATACGCTCCTTGTTGTGGCGGCCGTAGAGGGTCAGCAGGTCGTAGTCGGCGTCCGGCAGGTCCAGATTGAAGCTCATGACCTTTTCAATCTCAAAGGGCTTGTCGGAGGCGTTGCGGATCACCACGGAACGGGTGATGGCCGCATGCTTCTCGAACGCGGTATACAGCAGCGTCGCCTGCGCGCCGGTCACCTTGTCCTCGGTCAGCACCTCCAGCGTGGCGCAGTCGTCGTCCGTGTTGGCGTACAGCGCGGGCAGACCGGGCAGCGCGGGCTTGCCGGGATAGATCTTGTGGGAGACGTAGCGCATATCCGTGGCGGCGTTGCCGTCCGCGTTGCGGATCTGCAGGGACGAGATCCGCATATCCCCGCAGCCGTTGCAGCCGATCTCAAAGGGGAACACGTCCGCGGAAAAGTCCCTGTCCAGCATGTGCGGGTTGGACGCGCTGAAGGACGCGTACATATGGCGGCACTCAAAATCCGGCAGCTCATAGTCCGGGATCTTCGCGCCGTAGTACAGATGCACCAGGTAGTTTTCGTCGTAGATCTGGAAGATGTAGCTCGAACCAGCGGTATCGAGCTTGAAGATTTTTTTCTCAGCGTCAAAGAGAATGGGCATAATGGCCTCCTGTATCGTAGCGCGGCACCTCAGTGCCGCTATCGGCAATAGTATCTTTTGAAGCGAATGATGTGCTTACGACCATTTTTCTCTGAAAAAAGGCGTCAATTGACAGAACGATTCGTTTGATATGTTGTTTGCGTCAAGAGCGGCACTGAGGTGCCGCGCTACCGGACGTTACGCGGTCGCTCCTGCCTTCTCCTGCTCCTTGGCGATCACGGAGGGGCGCTCATGGTAGGGCAGCAGCAGCTCGGACACGTCCTTGTATTTCACGGGGATGTTTTTCTTTTTGTAGATCACGTTCACCGCGATCATGGCGGCGAACAGCAGCATCACCAGAAGATAGGCCCACGGGGCGACCGTACCGCTGAAAATGCCGGGCAGCTCCGCCGTCAGCGTCTTCACCATCACGGCGTAAGAGGCGAAGGAGACCGTGGCCAGCGCCATCCCCGTCACCGGGAAGGCGATATTGCGGCGGAAGCCTTTGGGGGAGCAGGACAGCGTCAGCAGGAAGAACCCCACCAGCGCGACCACCAGCATCAGCAAAAACGACAGCAGCGAAACGGTCCAGCAGACCATTCCCTTCCCCACCAGCGGGGAATTCCACAGGTTTGTCAGCAGGCCGGTATCCAGATCCGCGCCGGTCAGGAAGTTGATAACGCCGATCAGCCCCACCTCTTTGGTTTGGGTGGCAAAGGGCAGCACATAGCTGAGCTTACCGGAGGGGATCAGCGTGGCCGCAATGGGCAGCAGGCCCAGCGCCAGCCGCACGATGGCCAGCGGATGGCCGATCAGGGAGGCCTTCAGCCGGTCGAACCGGGGCTGCATATGGGCGTGCTCCAGCTCCGCCTTGTCCGCCTCCGCCCGCAGCCGGTCCTCCACACCGTAGTACAGCACGTTCACGCCGCACTGCGGACACTCCGGCCGCCAGTCGGTAGGTTTGAATTTATAGTTGCATTTGGGGCAGTATTCCGCCATGGTGACACGCTCCTTCTCCTATCGTTGTATTAAGAATAAAGGTTTTCCGCATTAACACAGGTGACTGTCAATTCGGAATGCGGAATTCGGAATGCGGAATGATGGAAGGGCTTCGCCCTTACCTGATCATATTCATTCCTATTCCCAATTATATTATAATCGGTTCCCTTGTAGGATCACAATGCTGCAGCACTTTCCAAAATTCCGAATTCCGCATTCCGAATTCCGCATTGCTGCATCGCAGAAAATCAGTCCAGCATTCCCGGATCGATGGGCACGTTATACGGCTCCGCCAGCGCCAAAATCTGCTCACGGGTGATGAACTGCTTTTTGCCGCCGCAGGACATGACCTTGATGAGGATCTCCGCCGACTTTTCGATGGTATCCATCAGACCGAAGGCCACGTCAAAATCCTGACCGCAGCAGAAAATGCCGTGGTGGGACCAGATCACCGCGTCGAACTGCTTGATCTTTTCGCCGGTGGCGTAGGCGATATCGCTGCTGCCGCAGACCATCCACGGCACCACGCCTATCCCTGCCGGGAACACGATGGGGCACTCCGTGATCATCTCCCAGATCTCGCGGGTGAAAACCTTGTCCTCCAGCGGCAGCAGGAAGGTCAGGGCGATGGTGTTGGCGGGATGGGCGTGCATGATGACGCGGTAAGCGCCGTTGGTCTTTTCCTTTTTGATGGAGTGGTTCAGCAGATGGGTGGGGAACTCGCTGGTGGGCACGCCTCCCTCGCACAGACCCCAGACGATTTTGTAGTTTTCGCCCTTCTCGTCGATCTGCACGATGCAGATGTTGTTCTCCGGCTCCCGGAGCACGTTTTTATAGTATTTGCCGCTGCCGGTGACGGTGAAAAACTCACCCGCGAGGTTTTCCACGGTCAGGCCGATGGGCCGCCACTCGCCGCTGAAATCGAAGAGATGACGGATCTGCGCCACTTCCTCCTCCTTCATGCGGTAGCTCATATTGCCGCCGTTGCGCTCGTTCCAGCCCTTCAGCCAGCTTTGGTGGCAGGTATCAACAAACAGTTTAACGACCTTCAGGTCAAGTACGTTGTCCATGGGGATCATCCTTTCTATCATGGTAGCACGGCGCATTGCGCCGTCTGATGTGTCCGGAAATTTGAATGTAAATAAAGATCAATACTGTTCCCCCACAAAGAGATACAGAGGGAAACAATCGTATGGAAAAAGCGCCGGACGGCGCAATGCGCCGTGCTACGGGATGTTACTTCCGCTTCGCCAGCACTTCGTCCTCGTACTGTCTGATGATGGGGAACCAGTCCTCGCGCACGGGGGCGCCGAGGGTCTCGCAGAATTTATCCCACACCGCGGTCATGGGGTAGGTTTTATACTCTTCGTTCAGGGCGAACATGGCGGTGAAATCGCCCTTGTTCTGATACTCCGCCAGCTTGGCGTAGGGGGTCAGCATGGCGGCCAGCAGCGCCTTTTGCATGTTGCGCATACCGATCACCCACGCGGCGATGCGGTTGATGCTGGCGTCGAAGTAGTCCAGGCCGATCACCACCCGGTCGGTGCCCGCCTTCACGATCTCGGCGGCGATATCCCGCAGCTCGTCGTTGTAGGCAACCACGTGGTCGGAATCCCATCGCACGCCGCGGGTGACGTGCAGCGCCACCTTATCGCTGAACAGCAGCAGCGAGGGGATCTTGTCCGCCACGTTCTCGGTGGGATGGTAGTGGCCGTTATCCAGCAGGCACAGCAGGCCGTTCTGAGTGGCGTACTGCATATAGAACTCATGGGAGCCCACGGTGTAGGATTCCACGCCGATGCCAAAGACCTTGCTCTCCACGCTGTCGATCAGGTATTTTTTGTCGTACTTCACGGAAAGGATCTCGTCCAGCGCGTCCTTCAGCCGCTGACGGGGGCCGGTGCGGTCCGCAGGGACCTCCTTATAGCCGTCGGGGATCCAGATGTTGTTGAGGCAGGGGGTGCCCAGCTGCTCGCCGATGTAGGCGCCGATCTTGCGGATGGCCTTGCAGTGGTCGATCCAGAAGCGGCGGACCTTCTCGTCCGGGTGGGAGAGGGTCAGGCCGTCGGCCGCCAGCGGATGGGAGAACAGGGTGGGGTTGATATCGATGCCCAGGCCCCGCTCTTTGGCGAACTGCACCCATTTTTCAAAGTGCTTGGGCTCCAGCTTGTCGCGGCTGACGCGCTCGCCGTCGTAGATGGCGTAGGTGGCGTGGAGGTTCAGGCGGTGTTTGCCGGGAATGACGGACAGGGCCTTGTCGATATCCGCCATCAGCTCCTCGGGGGTGCGGGCCTTGCCGGGATAGTTGCCGGTGGTCTGAATGCCGCCGGAAAGCGCCGCAGAGCTCTCAAAGCCCTGCACGTCGTCGCCCTGCCAGCAGTGCATGGAGATGGGCACCGCCGCCAGCTGTTGGATGACCTCGTCGGTATCAATGCCGATGGAGGCGTAAAGTTCTTTTGCGTAGTCGTATGCGTTGGTCATAGTCTCAATTCCTCTTTTTATTCTGCGATAAATACACTCAGACGGCGCTGAGCGTCAGATCCCGCCGGTAGCGCGGCACCTCAGTGTCGCTTCCGACAAATGTTACTATTAACGCAATCTCTGTTCTGACGGGTCTGACTTCACAGCATGCCGTTCTTTTCAATTTTGTTTTTGCAAACAGCGGCACTGAGGTGCCGCGCTACCGTTACTTTTTCAGCGCAATCGCCTTCTTCGCCTTCTCCGCGATGTTCTGGGCGTTCAGGCCGAAGATCTCCAGCAGTTCCAGGGCGGGGCCGGACTTGCCGAAGGTGTCCTCCACGCCCACGCGCAGCACGGGGGCGGGGCAGGTCTCCGCCACTACCTCCGCCACGGCGGAACCCAGGCCGCCGATGACGTTGTGCTCCTCCGCGGTGACAAGGCAGCCGGTGGTCTTCACGGCGTCAAGGATGATGTCCCTGTCGATGGGCTTGATGGTGGCCATGTTGATGAGGGAGGCGGAAATGCCCTCCGCCTTCAGCAGCTCCACGGCGGCAATGGCGCGCTCCACCAGCAGGCCTGTGGCGATGATGGTCACGTCGGTGCCCTTGGCGAGGTAAGCGCCCTTGCCGATCTCGAATTGATAATTTTCGTCGAATACGCGCGGCACTGCCAGACGGCCGAAGCGCATATACACAGGCCCCTCGAAGTCGAGCGCTGCCT
>CAMJYF010000177.1 GCA_946409885.1 uncultured Clostridia bacterium
GGCAGACGACGCTGCCGCTGACCGGCCTGCAGGATGGGGAGAACGCGGTAATTGATGCACAAATCAAGGGTAACGACACGACCGCGGGCGTAGGTTGCCGCGCGGCAGTGGCTTTCCGCGCGAAAGCGGTTGTACTGAAGGAACTGACGATGACCCACCGCTACAGTTCCGCCACCGTCACGACAGACAAACTCGCCGCGGCGCAGCCCGCGTTCACCTTTGTACCGGGGACGCCGTTCTCTTTCCGAATCAGCGTCTCCAACAGCGACCGCGTGAAAGAGCTGTTCATCGTCAGCACAAAAGAAGGGACGAAAAAGCAGCTCCCGCTGGTCTGGAACGAGCCCTCCGGCTGCTGGTTCGGCACGGGCTTCTTTGACGAAGCCGACCATAGTTACGTGCCGGGCGACCTGACCGTGGAGGGAACGGACCTTGACGGACAGCGCTTCGTCGCCTGCCCCGCGGTCAGCTTCCTGTTCCTGATCGACCCCTCCGGCTACGCCTATGAGGCGGTTCTTTCCAACCGGCTGGAGGGCGCGACGGCCACCGTGTGGTACCGGACGCCGGACGGGCTGGAGATGCCCTGGGACGCGGCGAGAGCTGGACAGCAGAACCCCGTCGTCACGGCCGCCGACGGCGCTTTCGCGTGGGACGTGCCGGAGGGCGTATGGCAGATCCGGCTGAAGAAAAAAGGCTATTCCTCCGCCATGAGCGAATGGATGGAGGTGCCTCCGGAACGGACCAACGTCTTTATCCCGATGGAATCGACGGATTCCCCCTCTGTCAGCAGCCTCAGCGTCTATGAAGACCACGCCGTCGTGCTCTTCAATACCTATATGGAGATCGACAGCGTAACTCCCTCCACCGTCCGTTTTGAGGGATACGACTGCACGGTCGACCCGATTGACAAAACCGAGAGCATACCGGGCAGCGGTATTTTCTACGCAAAAGCCTTCCGCTTTACGCCTGCCGTCCCATTTAAGGGCGAAGTGGAGGTCAGCTTCCGCCTCGACCGGATCCTTACCCCGGACGGACAGGAAAAACGCGTTTCCGTGCGGAGCTATAACGGCGAAATGCTTTCAAGGAGTTTCACTCTGATGGGAACCGTTACGACGGAGCCGGTTGCCCTGACGGCGCCGGAAACGCTGAACGTGGCCGCCAACCGCCGCGCAGAGCTGGCGGTCTTCTCCGCCGACGCCGCGGGGAAGACCGTCTCCGTCTCCTGCGACAGCGCCAACGTGACGCTTTCCGCCGACACGCTGACGTTGGACGAGAACGGCAGCGCGACGCTGACCGTCACCGGCGAGATGCCAGGCACCGCGACGCTGACCTTTGCCATGGACGGCACCCTGCTGACCGCGCGGACGGAGGTGACCGTCACCCTGCCCGAAAGACCCACCGTAACGGCAGGCGACGTGGACGGCGACGGAGAGATCACCTCCGGCGACGCGCGGCTGGCGCTGCGGGCCAGCGTGAAGCTGGAAGATTACGCCGACGGCAGCGAACAGTTCCTTGCCGCCGACGTGGACCGCAACGGCACCATCGAATCCTCCGACGCGCGGCTGATCCTGCGGGCCTCCGTCAAGCTGGAGGACCCGGCGCAGTGGTGATCCCGACAGGCGCCCCGCGCAGAAACGACTGAGACAAATAACCGCCGCCGGAGGGCGTTTCCGGTCACTCCGGCGGCGAACGACAGGATGCTGACATGAAAAAGAGATTTCTTGCGGTTTTGACGGCAGTGTTGCTGCTGCTTTCGCTGGCCTCCTGCGGGGGGGCCAAAACCGTCCTGCTGCTGGACCGGGAGGGGAACGCCTTTGCCGAATACGACGGCGGGCTGACGGTATACGAAAAACAGAACGCCGCCTACGCCCGGTACGCCCTGACGGAAGCGGCGGAACGGCTGGCGGAGCCCAGGGGCGGCGACGCCGAAAAGGGGCTTGCCCTGCTGGCGCGCGGGGGCGGGGAGATCCGCACCGCCGCCGACCCTGCCCTGATGGCCGCCGCGGCCGAAACGGACGAGCTGTATTTTGCCGACAGGGGCGTGCCCTTCGCCCTTGCCGTGACGGACGAAAACGCCCGTCTGGCCGCGGTGTATTCCTCCTCCGGCGAAACGGAGCCCCACTACGCGGGCTCCGCCATCAAACCCCTCAGCGTTTACGCGCCGGGGGTGGAAAGCGGCGCGATCCTCTGGTCCGCCACCCAGGAGGACAGCCCCGTAAAGCAGGTGATGACCCCGGCGGGCGAGGAGGACTGGCCGGTGAACGGCTCCGGCCGGTACAGCTACCAACAGATACCCGCCGCCGAGGCGCTGGCCCAGTCGCTGAACACCGTGGCCGTGAAATGGCTGCAGCGGTACGGGGTGACGAACGCCATGGATTTTCTGGAAAACAGCTTCGGGATCGACGTCAGCCGCGAGCGGGAGATCGCCGCGCAGCTTTCGGAGGACGAGGTACTGGCCAATCTGGCGCTGGGCTACCTGCAGAGCGGCGTCACCGTCTGCGGCATGGCGGGGTATTACCGCGTTTTTGCCGACGAGGGCGTCTATACGCCGCCCCTCTGTGTCCTTTCCGTCGTCTCCGGCAGCGGAAAGCAGCTCTACGCCGCCGCGCCGGAACCGCGGCAGGTCCTCTCCCCCGCCTCCGCATGGGTCATGAACCGGATGCTGAAGGGCGTTGTGGACCACGGCACCGGCACCGCCGCCCGCATCGAGGGCGTGGATATCGTGGGGAAGACAGGCACCTCCGACGGCTTTGACGACAACTGGTTCGTGGGGGTCACGCCCCGCCATACCGTGGCCGTGTGGCACGGGCCTTCCCCCGCGGAGGGCAACCGGGCGGCGGCCGCCTTCAACGCGTTTTTCCACGCGGCGGCGCTGCCCTGGGATGACGCGTTTACCCCCTGCGAAGAGGTGACGCAGGCGGTGTACTGTACCGAAAGCGGCTTCCGCGCGGGCGACAACTGCCCCGGCGTGGAGCTGGGCTATTACCCCGCCGACCGCGTACCCGCCCTGTGCCCGCTGCACTGAGCGGGCTTTTTCTTTTACAGTTTTATATTATTTTGCCAAAAACAATTGCATTCCGGCAAAGAATATGGTACTATTTTTCTGTTCTCTCACTTTCATAAGGAGAAGCAAATACCGAAAAGGAGTTATACGTGTATGAAGAAAACTTTCAGACTGCTCTGTTGGCTGCTGGCGGCGGCGATGCTGTTCACCTCCGCCTGCGTCACCGGCGCGGCTGCGGCGGAAGACGTGCAGCCTGCCCCGCAGAACGAGCACCGGCATGGATCATCCTCCATTTACACAACCAAGGAACCCACCTGCACGGAACCCGGCGAAGAGGTCTGGGTGTGTTTGGAATGCGGCGAGGCGCATAGAACAGAGATCATTCCACCGCGGGGACACCGTTCCAACGACGGCACAGTCACAAAAGCCGCCACCTGCAAACAGGAGGGCGAAAAGACCTTCTTCTGCTATTACTGCGGTGAAATCATGCGGACGGAGATCATCCCGCGGCGCGCGGAGCATGACTGGGATCTCGGCAAGGTAACCAAAGCCGCCACCCCGGAGACGGAGGGTGAAATGCTGTTCACCTGCAAAAGCTGCGGCGATACCAGGACGGAAGCGACCCCGAAGCTGGCCGTGGCCGAGACGGGCTCCTGCGGCGAAAACGTGACCTACACCCTGTGGAACAGCGGCCTGCTGGAGATCGCCGGCGACGGACCGATGGCCGCCTGCGCCTACGGCGAATCCCCCTGGTTCGGGAAGAATACCGTCCGGGACGTGAAGATCGGCAAGGGCGTCACCACCATTCCCGAAGGCGCCTTTTCCAAGTGCGCCGCCCTGCAGAGCGTCAGCGTGCCCGACAGCGTGACCGAGATCGTCTACGCCGCGTTTTCCCAGTGCACGGCGCTGGAATCGGTGGACCTGCCGGACAGCGTGATCCGTATCGGGCGGAGCGCCTTTTCCGGCTGTAAGAAACTGAAAAAAATAGCGTTGCCGGACCGGCTGACGGCCATCGATCCGTATACGTTCTCTGGCTGCGAGGAGCTGGCGGAGATCACCTGGCCCCGTCAGCTGGAGACCATCGGGGAGAGTGCCTTTTCCAGATGCGAAAAACTGAAAACGCTGACGCTGCCGGACACCGTAACAAGCATTGGAGCTAACGCTTTTTACAGTACCGCCTGGCTGGAGGAGCAGCCGGACGGCTTGGTCTATATCGGCAACGTGCTTTATCAATACAAAGGCGACATGCCGGAAAACACGGAAGTGACCGTTAAGCCCGGCACGGTGCGCATTGCCCCTTACGCCTTTCGAGACTGCGAGCAACTGACCGGCCTTACCCTGCCGGAGGGGCTGCTGGAGATCGGCGACAGCGCCCTTTACGATTGCCGTCAACTGGCGAAAATCAACTTCCCCGACAGCATCATCCGGGCGGATGAATTGCCCACCGGCGCCCCCTGGTACAAGGCGCTGCCGGACGGCATGGTCTACATCGGCAAGGTGGCCTACGGCTACAAGGGCGATATGCCGGAGAACACAACGCTGACGCTGCGGGACGACACGGTGCTGATATACAGGAACGCATTCAAGTATCAGAAGCATCTTACGTCCGTAGTAATTCCCGGCAGCGTGACAGAGATTGGCAGTTATGCGTTTTATTCCTGCTACGGCCTGACGCGGATCGACATTCCTGAAAGCGTAAAATCAATCGGGGCCTATGCCTTTGAGGGAAACGGGAATCTTACGGAAGTTTTGCTGCACGAAGGGCTTGTCTCCATTGGGCGGTATGCTTTCAGAGGCTGCGACAGTTTAAAGAGCGTCGATATCCCGGGGTCTGTCTCTTCTATTCCCGAGGAGGCCTTTTACGGCTGCCGGGATCTGCAGACAGCGACCTTCCATGAGGGGTTGATTTCCATCGGGACCTACGCGTTCCGGCGCTGCCCGGCGCTGACGGAAATCGTTCTGCCGGAAAGCCTGCGGACCATCGATACCTGTGCGTTCCGGGATTGCTCCGCGCTG
>CAMJYF010000178.1 GCA_946409885.1 uncultured Clostridia bacterium
TATTCCATCACCCAGTTATAATGATCCGGTTTTTCATAGTGGGTCACCCAATCCCGCAGCAGCGCGGCGGTCGCTTCAGGGGATGAATGGGGCGGCCATGAAAGGAACCGCGTCACCCGAGGGTCCTTGGCCCAGTTGTCGTACATCTGCTGCGCGTCATCCACCGTAAAGCGCCGCAGCGTCAGCCGCTTGGTGCGGATGGTCTGTGTGCCTTTGTGTTTCATCTTTGTGTTCTCCTTTCCACATTGGCAATTTGTCGAGCAGAGCTCGATAAGTCGGAAGTCATCAGTCGGAAGTTGGAAGTCCTCGATGGGGAAACCGTATTCTCTGATATTCTGACATTGTTGCCAACCTTTTGACATTGTTCTTTCGTTACTTCACCCCGGAACGCCTTCGGCGGGCGGCTCACTGAGCCGCGCTGCGGGGTCCGTTTTTTCGTAATATATCAAGTGTGTGATGCGACCAGCCGACCAGCTCCGGCAGCTCACAGATAGCAAAGTGATAGCGCAGATATACGGCAAAGGCGGCGTCGTCCATCTCGTCTACTGTTTCCGGCATATGATGCGTATAACCGTCGGTCGCAATAAAACGCAGCCGTTCCGCGGGTAACTGACGGGCCATTTCGTCGATATCTGCCTTGCGGTACAGCTGGAAAATCTCTTTCGGTTCCGAAAACGCCTTAAAAGTGACAGGGTCGACCAGGGCGCCCGCCAACAGTTCATGGATATGTCCCTTCTTGAACCCATAGCCGATGATGCTGGGGTCTGTCATACAATAGGAGACGAAGACCACACCGCCGGGGCTTGTGACGCGAAAGGCTTCCCGCAGCGCGGTCAATGCGTCTTCTTTCGTGTACAGATGGTACATCGGCCCCAGAAGCAGCGTGATATCATAGGCGCCGTCGGCAAACGCTGAAAGATTCCGCGCGTCGCCCTGCCGGACCGTGACAGGTTCATCGGGCAAAGTGTTCCGCCGGAATACCTCGATATTGCATTTCGTCAGCTCCACCGCGTCAACGGCATATCCCCGCCGTGCCAGCGCATGGGAATACCGCCCCGTCCCCGCGCCGATCTCGATGATTTTCGCGCCGTCAGTCAGGTATTTCTCAATATACCGCATTGTCGTCAGAAACTCCACCGACCCGTGCCGCGACGCCAGCCGCCCGTCCTCGTCGTAGTTCTGGTAATAAGCGGAAAGAAAATCTGGTGCGTTCATCTTTTTTCCTCCTCAAAACAGTAATAAAAAACGGCGCCGACTCCCCTTCTCCGGAGCCTGCACCGTATCCCTTGCTATCTCAAAAATGCATTTACGTCTGTGTTGGGAATACCGCTGAAAGCCCGTGCCGCTGCCAATACCCGGCAGGTACGAACATAACGTAATTCATATGGCCGCGCATCGTGCTCATCGTTATCCCTCCTGTTGTTTTTTGCCATATTAGCACAACAGATCGTCATTGTCAAGCAGTTTCAGCGATTTCATTTCGTTTTTCAGTTTTTCCCGGTTCGGCGCGGTGATCTCCGTCAAGGGCAATCGCAGGGGCAGCCTCCTTGCGAACATCATTTCCGCCGCCGCTTTCACCGGAATGGGGTTCACCTCACAGAACAACAGATTCATCAATTGCTGGTATTCCCGCTGGATGGCCGCCGAGGTCTCGCAGTCTCCCTTCAGCGCCGCCCGGGTGATTTCATGCATCTTTCGCGGGATCACGTTGGAGGCGACGGAGATCACGCCTTTCCCACCCAGCGCCATGATGGCGGCGGTCTGGTCGTCATTGCCGGAGTAGACGGCAAGGCTGTCCCCGCACAGCGCGCGCGTTTTCGCCACGGAAGAGATATCCCCGTTGGCCTCCTTCACGGCGACGATATTCCTGTGCTCCGCCAGCGCCCGGTAGGTTTCCGGCAGGATATTCACCCCGGTACGGGAGGGTACATTATAGACAATGATTGGCGCGGAGACCCGGTCCGCGATATAGGTATAATGGCGCACCAGCCCCTCCTGCGTACACTTATTATAAAAGGGAGTGACGACCAGTAACCCGTCCACTCCCTTTTTTTCGGCTTCATTGCAGTTTTTCACAGCCGTGCCCGTGTCGTTGGAGCCGGTCCCCGCGATCACAGGCGTTTTGCCGCCCGCCGCGCGTACCGCCGTTTCAAACAACAGGCGTTTTTCTTCCACGGTCAGCACGGGGGATTCCCCGGTGGTCCCCGCGACGATCAGCGCGTCCGCCCCGTTTTCGATCTGGAAACGGATCAGCCGTTCAAAGAACAGCAGGTCTACCCTGCCCGTTTCGCTGTCAAAGGGCGTGATCAGCGCCGTGCCGCAGCCGGTGAAGAGACGCTGCTTCAAATGAGATTCACCTGTATCAGTTTTTCGGCTCGATATAACCCTCCGCGCAGAGAAGCTCGGCGGCCAGTACGGCTCCGCCGGCGGCGCCCCTGAGCGTATTGTGGGAAAGGCATACGAACTTATAGTCGTACTGCGTATCTTCGCGCAGTCTGCCGATGGAGACTGCCATGCCGCCCTCCAGATCGCGGTTCAGCTTCGTCTGGGGCATATTGTCCTCCTCAAAATAGTTGAGGAACTGCTTGGGCGCGTGCGGGAGGCAGAGCTCCTGGGGACGGCCCTTAAAGTTTTTCCATACTTCCAGGATCTGTTCTTTGGTGGGCTTGTTTTTGAAGCGAACGAACACCGCCGCCATGTGGCCGTCTGAAACGGGCACGCGCAGGCACTGGGCCGTGAAATTGGGGTGGGTCGCCGGGACGATCTCGCCGTTTTCAACGGTACCCCAGATCTTCAGCGGTTCCTTTTCGCTCTTTTCCTCTTCGCCGCCGATGTAGGGGATCACGTTGTCGATCATCTCCGGCCAGCGCTCAAAGGTCTTGCCGGCGCCGGAAATGGCCTGATAGGTGCACACCAGCACGTCTTCCACACCGAATTTTTCATCCAGCGGATAAAGGGCGGGCACATAGCTCTGCAGGGAGCAGTTGGACTTGACGGCGATAAAGCCCCGCTTGGTGCCGAGCCGTTTACGCTGCGCGTCGATCACCTTGATGTGCTCGTTGTTCAGCTCCGGGATGAGCATGGGAACGTCCGGCGTAAAGCGGTTGGCGCTGTTGTTGGAAACCACGGGGCATTCCGCCTTGGCGTAGGCCGTCTCCAGCGCTTTGATCTCATCCTTCTTCATATCCACGGCGCAAAAGACAAAATCCACGGCAGCCGCGATCTTCTCAATATCCGCCGTGGCGTCCAGCACGGTCATTTTTTTGACGAATTCGGGGCATTCGGTCTTCATGACCCATCTGCCGCCCAGCGCTTCCTCGTAGGTCTTCCCGGCGGAACGGGCGCTGGCCGCCAGCGCGGTGATGGTAAACCAGGGATGATCCGCCAGCAGTGTGATAAACCGCTGCCCTACCATGCCCGTGGCGCCGATCACGCCCACCTTATATTGCTTTTCCATCTGTTTTGCCTCCTCATGAAATAATATATTCAAAAAAGTGTTTTTTGACTTGCCTATCCGTAAAAAATATGCTAATATGTTTTGAGATTTTAGCATCATTCCTTTGAGAAGTCAAGGGAAATCCCATAAATAAAAGTGACAACGGATATGAAAAAAAGTGATTTTTATTTTGATCTGCCCCAGGAGCTGATCGCCCAGACCCCCGCGCAACAGCGGGACCATTCCCACCTGCTGGTCATCGGCAAAACGTCCGGCGCGTTGGAGCACCGGCATTTTTATGATATCATCGATTATCTCAACCCCGGCGACTGCCTGGTGCTGAATAATTCCCGCGTGCTGCCCGCCCGTTTGTATGGAATCAAACAGGAAACCGGCGCGAAGGTGGAATTTCTGCTGCTGAACAATCTGGGCGATGACGTGTGGGAATGCATCGCCGGTCCCGGCAAGCGGGCCAAGGAAGGCGCGGTATTCACTTTCGGCGACAACGTGCTGAAGGGAACGGTATTGGAGGTGCTGGAAAACGGCAACCGCAAGGTAAAGTTTGCATACGAGGGCATTTTTCTGGAAAAGCTGGAAAGCATCGGCGAAATGCCCCTGCCCCATTACATCACCGAAAAGCTGGAGGACAAGGAGCGCTACCAGACGGTGTACGCCAAACCGAACGGTTCCGCCGCCGCCCCCACTGCCGGGCTGCACTACACCCCGGAACTGCTGGAACAGATCGCGGCCAAGGGCGTAAAGATCGCCTACATCACCCTGCACGTGGGCATCGGCACCTTCCGCCCCGTAAAAACGGAAAACATCGAAGATCACGCCATGCACTACGAAAACTATTCCGTTTCGCAGGAGGCCGCCGACCTCATCAACGAAACAAAACGTTCCGGCGGCCGCGTCGTCTGCAACGGCACCACCTGCTGCCGCACGCTGGAATCCATCGCGGACGAAAACGGATTTGTCAAAGCCTGCTCCGGCGCCACCAACATCTTTATCTATCCCGGCTACCGGTTCCGGTGCATCGACGCGCTGATCACCAACTTCCACCTGCCGGAAAGCACGCTTATTATGCTGGTTTCCGCCTTCTGCGGCCGGGAGAACGCCCTGCATGCCTATCAGGTGGCCATTGAGAACCGCTACCGCTTTTTCTCCTTCGGCGACGCGTGCTATATCACGGACCAGATATAACAGCTTTATCCCGCCGGATGCAATCTGCCCGCGTTATCCAGCCAGGTTTCCCCTTCCGGCAGCAGATCCGATACCGTTACCAGTGAATATCCGCCGTCCTGCAGCGTTCTGATCACGCCCGGCAGGGCGGCGACCGTGTTTTCTTTCCCCACATGGAACAGCGCGATGGAGCCGGGGCTGATTTTTTCCGCCATCCGCCTTTCGATCTCCTCCGGCGTTTTCTCCTTCCAGTCGACGGAATCCGCGTCCCATTGGATCGCGGTCATGCCCAGCGCCCGGGCCGCCTCTACCGTTTCGTTATTGTAAGAGCCGGAAGGCGCGCGGTACAGTGAGACCTGCTGCCCCGTCAGCG
>CAMJYF010000179.1 GCA_946409885.1 uncultured Clostridia bacterium
TTATCAATCTCGGGGTACTTTGCGCGCACCTCGGGGTTGTTGTAAAGCTCGTCGTAGATCCGGTTCATCACCGTTCCGGAATAGGAGGCGGTATAGAACGCGATTTTCGGCACGTTCCAGCCCTGCTGATAGTATTCGTACCACACGTCGATCAGGTCCAGCGTGCGGGCGATATAGGGATTGGCGTTGGTGGCGTCGAACACGATGAAATCCACGCCCGCGTCAGTGAGCATCTGGCAGTGCTTGCGCACGACCCATTTATCCGCCTGGAAATAATAGCCGAACAGCGGCTCGGACCAGTGATGGAAATAGCCCATGGGGCCGCCGCCCGCAGCGGTCCAGCTTGCATCCGACTGATAGGCGTTCGGATCATTCGCTATGATCTTCGTCACGTCGAAGGGGCCGTCCAGATTATGCTCGCCGTTCCACAGGAAGTAGAACACGCCCACCTTTTTGTCGCTTGCCCCGGCGCTGACGGTCTCGCGTCCGAGGGCGTCCACCGAGGCGAGGGAACCGTTGACGGGGACGGTTTTGACCTCCGCCGGTTTGGCGGCGCCGAAAAAGCCCGAAAGGATGTTTCCCAGGTAGGTGAAAACCAATCCGATCAAAACGATGACTCTGTACATGATGCTTCCTCTCTTTCCGATGCGTGATATTTGGTAATGGTTATGAGTGAATCAGATTGAAGATGTAGCCAACGATAGCGAACAGCGGCATTTTTTCGATCAGCTTTTCAATGCGGATCTGTTTCTGTACGTGTTCGGCGTTCCTGTCGTCAATGCTCCACTCGTCCGGCATCGCATAGCGGATCAGGTCCCGGTCAAAGGTGGCGTAATCCTCTATGCGCCCCTCGTGCAGCATGGTGACGCCGGCCTTTTTCAGGTCCTCGAACAGCTTTTCCTTTTCATCGCCGCGGCAGGGACTGAGATAGGAAAACTCGCCCATCGCCGCGCTGGCCTTCCACCAGCGCCAGGAGAGCTCCGAGCGCTCCAGGTTTTCAAGATACGCGCCGTCGGCGTCCTTCTTCGCCCGCTCCCACAGGGCGTCCACCATCGCCACGGCAGCGGCGGGCATGGGGCGCATGCTGGCCCAGGAACCGTAATAGATCGACAGGGTACCGTCAAAGGAACCGGCGTGGGCGGAATAGATGTCGAGGATCTTCCCCACGGCTTCGCCGCCGGGGCCGTAGTAGGCTTTCAGGAAGCCCTCCACCTCCCTGTCCAGGTCGCAATAGGGGTCCTGCAGGCACTTTGAGATCATATACGCCCGCAGCTCGGAAAATTCCGTGTCGCATCTGTCCACGTAGTAATTGCCCTCCACGTAAACGCCCCTGACGTTGTGCTCATACAGGATCTGCATGTTTTTCTGAATGACGTTGAAATTTGGGAACACCGCGACGGTATGGGCGTAGTTCGTCGCGTAATCCCATACGTAAAGGCGGTCACAGATCTCCGACCAGTCCGCCAGATCCCGCATGAATTCCCGATTGCATTTCGCGTCAAAGGGATGGGCAAAGCAGCAGAAGATGGAGCACAGCCGCACGATGACGTTGTCCCGGGGGACGATATTCTCCGGCGCGGCCTGCGAATAGGTATAGGCGAAGGTATCGATCGCCACGTTGTCGTATCCGGCGGCCTTTACGGCGTCGGCTACCTGATTCACAAAATTGAGCACGGTGGCGGAATGCTTGCCGCCGTGCTGAGCCTCAAAGGCGGCGCAGGCGTCGCACTCGCAGCAGGCATAGTTGTCGTTCTGGGTGACGGAGACGATCTGCAGCGGCGCGGCGGGGTCGTGCTGTTCCGCCAGCAGCTTCAGTACGTTGTCCGTGCAGATGCGCAGCACCTCCGGATTGGTAAGGCATGGCTGGTCCGTTGTGCGTTCGCCGTCGTGGAGCGCCAGGTATTCCGGGTGCGTTTCGGCATATTTCCACGTTTCGCAAAGCCAGCCCATGGTATGGCAAAACCCGCCGATATAATTCACGGTGCCGCCCATTTCCGGCCCCAGCGTCCGGTATTGGCCGCCGTTCAGGCCGTTTGCCATGGAGTATTCCGCGTTCCGGGGGCTGTTCCAGTCGGTGTCCGTATACTCAAAAAATGGTTCGTAGATTACGTCGGCGTCCGCGGGGACCGTGATCCGGTCGTTCTTCGGGCAGACGATGATATCCTGGGTGTAAATCTTTCGGTTGCAGTATTCCTCCAGAAAGCGGTACGCGCCGGCCTGCAGGCCGCGCTGTGCCGTGCCGGCGATATGGATATTCCCGTCCAGCGCCGTGATCCGGTAGCCGTTATCGGCAACCTCCGACACGTCTGCACGGGAGGCGCTGCCCACCGCAATATAACGGTTTTCGGCGGCGCTGACGGCCGGGATCTCCACGCCCAGGGCCTCCGTCAGCCCACGGCGCAGCGTTTCGGCGGCGTAGGCTTCATAGGCCGTCGGCGCTTCCGGAAGCAGAACCGACCAGGTTCCGTCGATGACGATACCGTCGGCAGCGAAGGCCATGGGAAGGCTGCCGCACAGCAGGCAGAGAATCAATAGAATGCCGATCATTTTTTTCATGGGCGTTACTCCTCTCATATCCCGTGATTTTTCAAAGGCAGAATACCGCCCTCCGGCGGCAGGCGCTTATGACGGGATGGGCAAGACCCGCCCGTTCCATTATATTATACTTTACGGGGCGCCTCTTTTGCAAGTGCAAATTGGTTTTTCGGTATATAAAGAGGGGCTGCCGCGTTGACAGATTGGTAGTATCCCCGACAAAACCTTCTGTTATTTTTAAAAAGCTGTTGCATCAGCCTGCCGGATTATGGTAAAATAAATGTAAACGATCTCATGGAATCGGAGGGATCACGACCATGTCAATTATCACCAAAGTATTCTCCTTTTTTATGTCTCTGCTTCTGACCCTGCTGGGCACCACGGGGCTGACCGTTTCCCAAAGGGCGAAAGCGCTGCGCGTGGTAGCGTATATCATCGCCGAAAACGCTGCCATGATGGAAGCGGTGGACGAGTCGCATCTTGACGGCCTCACCGATATCATCCTGATCGGCTCGCTGGGCGGCTTCGATAACACGGGCCGCGTGAACCTCAGCGGCGATTTCGATCAGATCATCGCCATCGCCAGGGAAAAGATCGGCGACCGCCCGATCCGTCTGCATCTGAATCTGAACGGTCCCTGGGCGACGGCGAACGGCACGTTTGAAGAAAATATGTTCGCGCAGGGGGAGGAGCACCGCAAGGCCTTTGAGAGCGGCGTGCTGGAGGAAAACATCCGCGGCGTGCTGGAGCAATACCAGCTGGACGGCGTTTTCTTCGACTATGAGTTCCCCGTGGCGCAGGAGCACAAGGACGCCTTCAGCAAATTCCTGGTGTCCCTGAAAAAGACCCTCGGAGAGGACTACGTGCTCGGCGCGGCGGAATCCTCCTGGTGCGCGGGCCTTTCCAAGGACGCCATCCGCGCGCTGGATATGGTGGAGGTCATGTGCTACGACGTGTGGGACGAGGACACGGGGATCCATTCCTCCTTTGAGATCACCCGGGCGATCATCAAGGGAATGCTGAAGCTGGGCTACAAGCGGGAGCAGCTTGACGTGGGAATCCCCTTCTACGCAAGGCCCACCACGGAGGAGGCCTACTGGTACGACTACAAGGAGTTCTATGACAAGCTTGATGAAAACGGCTGCGCCCCGGACGAGGCCCACGGGCTGATCGCCTCCTTCAACACCCCCGAGGTGGTATATGAAAAAACGGCGTGGACGATCCGAAAGGGCCTGGGCGGCGTGATGATCTGGCATTACGCCTGCGACGTGCCCGCGGATAACGACGCCTCCCTGTTCAACGCGGTGGCAAAGGCAAAGCAGGATATGTCCGGGCGCACCGTCTGCTGATCATAAATTGTATTGCTGTGCTTCTGTCAGAAGCATAACGTGAGATAAGGAGGCAACATATGAATTTCACATTGTTCAAACCCTTTACCAAGGTGCTGTGCATCCTGTTCGGCATGGTTTTGCTGGTGAACGCCCCCGCGGCCGATCCCGAGGGCTGGGAGAATCCGCTGCCGGAGGGCACAAATCTGGCTTTCAACGCCATTGCCGACGTGCATATGGAGACGACGAACCCCTACGCCCGGAACGTCACCGCCAAGATCTTCCGCAATATGCAGGCCCATTCCAACTACAAGGACGCGCTGTTCATGCTGGGCGACAACACCATGAACGGCAAGTATTCCGAAAATCTGTTCCTGTTCGGCCTGCTGGCCAACACCAGACCCGCCGAGCGGTATATCACCGTCTGCGGCAACCATGATACCGGCAACGAGGGCGACGTTTACGGCAATATCTCCGTCTTTACGCCCGCGCTCATGCGGTTCCTCCACTTCCATTCCACCTTTGACGAGGATATCCGCAAGGGGTATTTCACCACGCAGGTCAACGGCTATACCTTTATCTCCCTCTTCAGCGAGTCCGATACCTCCGGCTGTATGCGTATGAGCGAAAAACAGCTCCAATGGTTTGAGGAGCAGATGGATCTTGCCACCGCCGACGGCAAACCGGTTTTTGTCATGTGCCACTATCCCTATGTTGATATCATCGACAACGACGAATCGACGGGGTACGACACGGACGACTATGCCGACCGGGTGAAGGAGATCCTCACCAGCCACAAAAACGTCTTCTATTTCTGCGGGCACTGGCACATCCCCTATGTGACGATCCGGGAGGAAGCCCCGTCTGTCTATTACATCAATATGCCCAGAGTCGCCTCATGCGACGAAGACACCGGCGAGACCTGGGAGCACACCGGCCTCGGCGTGCAGGTGGCCGTCACCGATTCCGAGGTCATTCTGGAGGGCGTCAACTTCTACCGCTGCCAGCTGGATGAGGAACGCGCCGTTGTGCCGATCATCTGATTTGTCCGTTAAACAGTAACCATCAAAGGAGAAAAAGCTATGAAAACATTGAAAACGACGATTGCGCTGTTTCTTTCCCT
>CAMJYF010000180.1 GCA_946409885.1 uncultured Clostridia bacterium
GCGGCTCACGGAGCCGCGCTACGGGGTTCGCGTCAGCTCGACAAATCCCCCTTTGTTGCAATGAAAAAGGGGGATTTGTCGCCCGGGTTCATTTGTTACGCCGTGCCGGATACGCGCACGTTTTCGTACGCGTCGCCGCAGACCTGGGCCACCACGTCGGAGATGGCCAGGACGTTGCCGTCGTTGAGGGCGGATTTGGTCACCACCACGTCCACGCTGTTATCGCCGATCACGGCCACGCACCCGGCGCCGATGCGGCCGGTGACAAGGCTTTCGATGCTGTTTTCCATCTCCACCTCCCGGCTCATCCGCTCGATGGCGTTGGCGGTGTTCACCGCCGCGTCGCTGTCCTCCACCGCCTGGGCCAGCACGGCCTGCAGCTCCTCCAGCGCCTCGCCCCGGGCGCTGTCCCGGTTCATGCGGACCGTGGCGAAATATTCCTCATCCGACAGGCCGTTGACGTACTGGGCCGCGCCGTCGGAACGGTTTTCGCTGGCCTGCTCCCCCGCGCTGCCGGGGAACAGCCTTGTGCCGTCCGCGTAGTACCAGTTGACGAATACCGCCAGCCCCAGCGCCGCCACCAGCGCCGCGATGACGATCTGTTTTTTGCCGATCAATACGTGCATCATTCATTCTCCTTTTATCGGGGGAGCGCCGCGCGAAGGCGGCCTCCCTAAGTTTGCATTCTGGCGACCCAGATCTTGTTGGCGGAAATGCCCAGCGCCGCCGCGACCAGCCGCGTCACCTCCTGACGGACCGTGGCGGAGCCGCCGCCCTCACAGCTCACCGCCACGCCCCGGATCACCGGCGTGACCGTGTACAGCACCAGCCCGCCGGTATCGCTGCCGGTTTCCGTGAAGACGTACTTTTCGCTTCTCTGCGCCCGGTCCGGCTCGCTGGTCTGCTCCGTGTTCACGGCGTAGACGTTGGCCTGCAGCCGGTCCACCGTGACGGCCACCTTCACCCTGCCAACGCCCGCCACCGTTTTCAGCAGCGCCGTCAGCTGCCGTTCCGTCGCCTCCTGCGAAGCGGTCAGGTCCGGCGGGGCGGTCTTTTTTTCCGTCCTCCCCCCGCCGCCGGAAAACAGCAGCAACAGCATGCCCAGCAGGCCGAGGGCGACGATCAGCAGCGGCCTGCGGTCGCCGCCCGTTCCCTTTTTTATTCTGTTCCTGATTTTACCGATCCATTCAGTCATTTTGTTGCTCCACCCTGATCTCGGGGATCACGCCGCATTCCTTCGCGATCTCTTCTTCGATACCCTTCCGCCCTTCCGGCGGCGCGTCGAAAACGATCCTTACGTGTTCTATCCTTATGCCGTTATCCTCCGTGATATGCGCGCTTACCGTGATTTTCCGCGGCACGCTGGTGTATTTTTTCACGATCTCCCCGCAGGCGTCCGCCACGGCGGCCTCCACCGTCTGCCGGTACAGGTCGCGGGAGGCGGCGGTATCCGGCTCGCCGAAGCTGCCGAACACCCCTTTTTCCTCCACCGTCGCGCCCAGGTATTCCATCACGCCGAACAGGGGCGTACAGACGGCGGAGAGCATCACCAGGCTGATCAGCGTGCGGGCCGTGCGGGAAACGCCGCCCTCCGGCAGCAGAAAGTGGAACAGCAGCCCGGCGGCGGAGCAGAACACCAGCAGCAGCACCGCGCTTCGGATCTCCTGCAGCATACGTCTATCCCCCTTTCGCCCGCAGCACCACCGCCAGGGCGACGATGAACACGGCGCTGTTGAAGCAGATCACCGCCAGCATGACGGAAAGCAGGCTGTTCAGGCTCTCCGTCAGCGACGCCGTCCGGGGCTGCCCCAGCAGCTCCCCCGCCGCGGTGAGGAAGCGGAAGACGAATTTCCACAGCAGCAGCCGCAGCACCGGCGCCAGATCGATGAGGAGCAGCACCGCCGCCGCGAACGCGCCGACGGTATTCCGGATCAGCCCCAGCCCCGCCGCCACGGAGTTGAGCGCGTCCGCCACCGCGCTGCCCACAATGGGGACGCCCTGCCCGATGAGGAACTTCGCGCCCTTCATGCCCACCGTATCCGCCGCGCCGGCCACCACCTCCCTGACGGAAAGCACGGCGGTGAACAGCCCGGCGGCAAAGCCCATCGCCACGGTGACTGTTTTGGCCAGCAGCTTCGCGGCGCCGGAAAGATCCGCCTGGGTGTTGAGGTTGGCCGCGGCGCAGGCGGCTGTGCCCAGCGCGCCGAGGGCGGGCACGTATTTCGCGAAAAAAGCACCCACGGTTTCCGCAAAGGCCAGCACCGCGCCGCCCCAGCTGAGGGCCAGCGCCGGGGACCCGGCAAAGCCCAGGATGCCGGTGAACACCGGCACCAGCGCCAGAATGAAATCCTCCGTGGCCGTCACCGCCGGCATGCTGTCCCGCAGCGCCTGCCCCGCGCCGGACAGCAGCGCGAACATCACGCACAGCCGCCCCACCGTTTCGCACCGCTGCCGCATGGCGCCGCCCTCCGGCAGAAAGGAGGCGGCCAGGGAGGCGACGGCCAGCAGCAGCACCGAGGCGGCGCAGTACCGCAGCGGCGAGGCCGCCTCCCCTTTCACGATGCCTGCCACTGTGCGCAGCACTCCAGCGGGGGTAAGGGACAGCAGCCCCTCCGCGCTGACGCCCTCCAGCCCCAGCTGGCCCAGCAGCTCCTTTGTGTTCGCGTCCACGCTGTCCCACAGGTCCCCGTACCACTGGTCCGCCTGCGGCAGGGCGGCCGCCCGGGCCGGCGCGGCCCCCAGCAGGAACAGCAGCGCAGCCGCCAGCAATATCAACGTCTTTTTCTTCATAGCTTCCCCGCGAATTCCGTGATCAGCCCCACCACGCCCTTAATCAGGGGCACGGCGGAGGCCGTCATGATGACCTTTCCGGCAAACTCCACCTTGGATGCCGCCGCGCTGTTGCCCGCGTCCCGGCAGGCGTCCGCGGTGAACTGCACCGCCAGCGCCGTGCCCAGCGCCTTCAGCAGGATGGCGAGGTACTCTTTGGCGATCCCCGCCTCCAGCAGCAGGCCGTCAAACAGGGCCAGCACCGTTTCCAGCTCGTCCGAAACGGCAAACAGCAGCAGCGCGCCGCAGGCCGCCTCCGACAGAACGGCGTATTCCGGCTTGTACTGCTTCAGCAGCGTGTAGACGAGGATCTCGCAGACCACGATCCCCGTGACCTTCAGCATCACAGGTCAAAGACGGACCGGACGTAGCCGAACAGCGTGCCCACGTAGGGCAGCACCATCATCAGCACGATGATGATCCCCGCCAGCGTGGTGATCATCGTGTACTCGTCCCGTCCGGAACGGCTGAGCAGCTGGTTGAGCACGGCCACGATGAGCCCCACCGCGGCCACCTTGAAAATGATTTCGATATCCATGTTTTTCCCCTTACCAGAATACGATCAGGAGCAGCGCCGCCGCCAGCGCCCCCGCGCCCAGAAGCAGCGATCCGTTCTTTTCCCGTTCCCGCCGGTCCTTTTCGCGGAACCCGGCAAACAGCGCGGCGTATTGGCGGCAGGCCTCGGTAAAAGCCGCCAGCGAGGTGAGACCGAACCGGTCGGCGAAGCCCTCCAGCAGCTCCCGTTCCTCCCCGGTCAGCAGCGACGCGTCGGAAAAGGAGGCGGTCTCCTCCCGCCAGACCCGCCGGACGTCGCCGCCATCGCACCGGTCGGCGAAGGGCGGCAGAAAGCCCAGCTGCCCGAAGCCGCCGTTTCGCGCCAGCCGCCGCGCCGCGGCGGCCGCGTCCAGCGGGGACAGCTCCGTATACGCCCCAAAGGCAGTAAAAAAATCAGCCAGCCGCCCCAGCAGCGCCCCGCGCCTCTTCCGCCGGGCGTTCAGCCAGACGGAGATCAGCAGCGCCGCGCAGGAAAGCGCCGCCGCACCGATGTATCTCATGGGCCACCTCTTCATAGTCGTATACCGCCCGCAGCACGCCCTTTTGCTCCGGCGCCAGCAGCGCCACATGGGCGAACACGTTTTCCGCGAACAGACGGCGGAACTGCTGCCGCCGGACCAGCTGCGTCAGGTCCCGGGCGTGGAGGGAAGCGATCAGGATGACGCCGCTGTTGAGCCCCTCCAGCAGGCACTCCGTCTCCCGCGCGGAACCGATCTCATCGCAGACGATCACCTCCGGCGACAGCAGCCGCAGCGCCGTGAGGATGGCCTCGCGCTTGTCCTGTCCGGCGATCACGTCCGTGCAGCCGCCCAGGTCGAAGGCGCCGTTGGCCCCGGCCAGCTCCCGGCGCTCATCCACGGCGCAGACCTTGCGCCGGCGGCCGCCAAGCCCCTCCGACAGAAAGCGGCAGCAGTGCCGCAGCAGCGTGGTTTTGCCGGTATTGGGCGCCCCGGCGATCAGCAGGCCGCCGGAAAGCGCCGTCAGAACGCCGTCCAGCAGGGGCTGGGGCTCCCCCTCCCGCGCCACGGGAAACCGGATACAGAGCGACCCCACACCGGCCCGCGGGCGGCCCGGCCCGCCGGAAAAGGCGATGCCGATCCGCGTGCCGTCCGGCCGGGTGAGGAAGGACTGCCGCAGCTCCTCCTCATGCGCGAAGCCGGAATACCCCGCCGCCCGGTCCAGCAGCTCCTCCAGGTCCTCCTCCCGCGCGGTCAGCGGGTCGTCCGGGGGCTCCGGGAACGGCACGCCGCCGACGGAGAGAAACCGCAGCCCCTCGCCGCAGACCAGAAACGCGCAGCGGTCCCGGATGAGCCGCAGCTCGAACACGTCCCCCGGATGCGCCCGCAGGACCCGTTCTATCGGCCCGGCCAGCCGCTTCGGCAGCACGCCAACGATATCCGAACGCTGTTTCACGCCATCGCCTCCCTGCATCGTTTTCACTGCCATTGTATGCGGCCTTGTCCGGGAATATGACGAGATAATTTGGAATGCGGAATACGGAATGCGGAATGATTCGGGGTCCTGACAAGCAGATGACGCCGGGGCTCATCCGCATTTTTATGCTGTTCCTCCGCGAAAATGGCGCGCCGAATCC
>CAMJYF010000181.1 GCA_946409885.1 uncultured Clostridia bacterium
TTGCGGATCTCCTTTACCTCCTCGGAGCTGTCGATGCCCTCAATGTGGGTATCCGCGCCGAACTCCAGATAGATGGAATCGGCATAGTTGATCATGGACTGGGCGTAGTCCTCGCCGATCAGCTGGGGCAGGTCGCCGCCCACCTCGCAGCTCAGCGACAGCTTGCCGTCGGAAAAGGCCCCCGCGCCGGAAAAGCCGGTGGTGATGTGGCAGTTGGGCCGGCAGTTCACGCATTTTTTTGTCTTCTGCTTGGGGCAGCGGCGCTCCTCAATGGCCACGCCCTTTTCCACGATGGTGATCTTCTTTTTGGATCCGTTGCGGATCAACTCAATGGCGGTAAATATACCCGCGGGCCCCGCGCCCACGATGACGATATCGGTTTTCATATATGATACCTTTCCTTTTGCTGTTGAAATGAAAACAAGTTTCAACTTTCAACTTTCAACTTTCAACTTTTCACTTTTTACTTTTCTTCAGTTCTGTTTCCTGACGATGCTGTACTCATCTCCCGGACGGTAAAACGGGCACCTGCTGTGGCTGGCGGTCATAAACCGTTCCGCTTCGTCCTCATCCAGATCCATCCCGCAGCGGTAGCAGTCGTAATCCTCGTCGTATTCGTAATACAGGCACATTTCGCAGTTGTCCATCCGCTTTGCCTCCGTCCCATAAAATACCTATTCTATCATATCACAATCCGCGCTTTTTTTCAACCCATTTTCCGCTTCTTCACGAATAATTGTGGGATGGAGCAATGCGGATTTGCCGGGGGCTTGTAGCGCGGATCAATGATCCGCCCGCCGAAGGCGTTCCTGACATTTGTATCATTCACGACGGCTTATTATGTCATTTTTCGCTTTGTGATGTAACATTTGTTATGAACCGCCTTACGGCGAGGCGGCTCACTGAGCCGCGCTACGGGGTTCGCGTCAGCGCGACAATCACAATCTGTTGATGCCGGATCCCACAATGATCCGTGAGGAACCCATCTTCCCGGGGAAACAAAAAAGCCCCCTGCGGGGCAGGGGAGTCGCGTTGCGAATGCGACAGTGATAAGACGTAAGAATCCGGTTTCCGGAAATGGGTTTTGGATCGGTATCGGGACCGAAGCGGTTTGTCCGGATCTCTTACCTCTTATCACTTGCAGCTGCATTTGTCCATCTGCCGCCGCCGGTCATTCCCGGCGCAGGGCCTCGATGGGGTTCAGGTTGGCGGCTTTGATGGCCGGGATGAGGCCGAACACCACGCCGATGACGGTAGAGAAGGCCACGGAGACGATGATGGCGGGCACGCTGACGGCGCTGGGGGTCTGCATCAGGACGCTGAGCGCCTTGGCCAGGATGATGCCCGTGATGACGCCGATGACGCCGCCCAGGGAGGTCAGCACCGCCGCCTCCGTGAGGAACTGGCGCAGGATGCGGTTCTTCTTCGCCCCGATGGCCTTTTTCAGGCCGATCTCCCTTGTGCGCTCCGAAACGGTCACCAGCATGATGTTCATCACGCCGATGCCGCCCACGATCAGCGAGATCCCCGCGATCCAGATCAGCTGGCGGTTGGTGGAAGAGGAAAGCTCCTGCAGCTGCTTGGCCTGCTCCAGCAGGTCCTGGGAGCGGTACGAGAAATCCTCCGCCGTCACCAGCGCGTCGCTCAGGTACTCCGCCGCCTGTTTGCCCACGGCGGTCATGTCGTCCGTACCGGCCGCGCCCACGGCCACGCACTGGGGCTCGTCGAACCGGTAGACCACCGGCCAGGCGGCGTCCGGCAGATAGAGCCTGCCGCCGTCCGTCTGCATATAGGTGTAGTAGTCGTCCATGCTGTTGATCACCGGCGTAAAGGCCTTCTTTTCCGCCGCCACGCCCACCACCGTAAAGGGCTCGCCGTTGATCTCGATGGTGCGGCCGATGGGGTCGTCGCCCCCGAACAGGCTGCCGCAGACGGAATCGGCCACGATGACCACCTTGCGGAAGCCGCTGTAATCCGCCTCCGTAAAGCCCCGGCCCCGCTTTACCGTCAGGCCGTACACGGAAAAATAGTTTTCGTCCACGCCGTATACCGCGCCGGAATACTGGGTGTTGCGGTACCACACGTTTTCCGCGTAGCCCCGCTTGTGGAAGACGGAAACGCCGGTCACGTTGTCCAGGTCCCGCAGGGCGGCCACGTCCTGGGCGCTCACGGGGCGCACGCCCTCCGGCGCGGCCTCGTACTGCATATCGTATTCGTAGTCGTCCCGGTAAAGGCTGATCACCACGGCGTTCACGCCGCTGCCGATCAGGTTCTGCTTGATCTGCTCGTTGGTGCCCTTGATGGTGGAAACGATGGTGATGATGGAGGCGATGCCGATGATGACGCCCAGCATCGTTAAAAACGAGCGGATCTTGTGCGCCCATACGGATTGGAACGAGAGCGCGACATTCTCAAACATACAGCCGCCTCCTTTCAGTATTCATACAGGGCGGACAGGTCGGAAACCTCCGTCTTCGCGCCCTCTTTCACGTTTTTGCCGTAGGGGAAGGCGATGCTGTCCTCCATGGTCAGGCCGCTGACGATCTCCACCGTGGAGCCCCAGTAGACCTTGCCGGTGCCCACCTCCCGCTTTTCCAGGCGGCCGTTCTCACCCAGGGCGTAGACGTAGCTGCGGCCGTTCTCCGTTCGCAGGAAGGGCTGCTCCAGATACAGGCCGCTGCCGCCCCCGCCGCCCCCGCTGAAGCTGACGGAGACGTAATCCCCCTCCTGCAGCGCGGCGGAATCGTCCACCTCCACGGTGACAGGGTAGCAGGATACGTTGGGGTTGCCGCTGCCGCCGCCGGAATAGCCCGGAGCGGGGGTGTGGGAGATCTCCGTGATCCGGCCGGTATAATAGCCGCCGTCGCCCATCCAGGATTGGATCTCCGCCTCGTCCCCCACGGAAAGGGTTTCCAGATCCAGCTCGCCCACGTTGGCGGTCACCTGCCACGCGCCCCCGGCGGAGACGGTCACCACCGGTTTGCCCTCCGCGCGGGCGGCCTCCTCGGTGGCCACGCTCTTTACCACGCCGTCCAGCGAGGCGACCACCACGCCGGTGTCGATCTCCAGCTCCAGCTTTTTCAACTTCAGCCGTTCCACTTTCAGTTTTGTTTCGGTATCCTTTATCTCCTGCTGGGCCTCCGAACGCATCCGGGCGATGTCCGCGGCGGTGTAGCCGCCCTGCTCCGGTTCCGGCTCGGTAACGGCCGGCGCGGCAGGTTCTTCTGCTTCTTCTTCGGTAAAGCTGTCGTCCGGCTCAAACACCGTAAAGGAATAGCCCCCGTCCGCGTGGCGGTCAAAGGTCATGCCCCAGGCGCGCAGCAGCTCGCCCTTGGGGTTGTCGTATTCCCGCACCGTGAACACCACGGTGGCGGCGGCCTCTTCATACACGGGGGAGGGCGTTCCCTCATCGGCGGCTTCCTCTGCCTCCTCCGTCTCCTGCGGCGCGGCCTCCTCTTCCGCCGCGGCCGTTTCCGTTTCCGCCTCCTTCAGGGGCAGAACGGTATCAATGAACGCGTCGTCATAAAGGCAGTCGTCGTTCCACAGGTACACGTAGGGGTCGGCCTCCGTTCCGCTGCCCCGCAGCAGCCGGGGCAGTTCCACCGGCTCCAGCGGAGTGGAAGCGGGGGAGGGCGCGGGCGTCGGCGCCGGAGCGGGCGGCGTGTAGGGCTTCATGGCGTTGACGCGCCGCAGCTCGGCCTGCTTTTCCGTCAGTCGCAGCTCCAGCTTTTGCACCTCAATCTTCTGCCGGTCCAGCTCCAGATCGGAAAGGGTGGTGTCGAAGGCGGCCAGCCGGTCGCCCTTTTTGACGGCGTCGCCCTCCTTCACAAATACCTCTTTCAGCTGCTGGGTGGAGGAAAGGTACAGGGTTTGCAGGTTTTCCGCCCGCACGTTCCCGTCAAACTGGGGATTGTCTATCCACATATCGGTCTGGGCCACCTCCTCAAGGGGGAATACCTTCACCGGGTCCCCGCCGTTTTTTGCCCAAAACCAGGCCCCTGTTCCGCCGCCCGCCAGCACCGCCAGCGCGGCGGCAACGGCGACGGCGATTTTTATTGTATGGCTGCGTTTTTTCAAATCGTTATCCTCCAAAGAAAACGGCTTATTGTTCGCTCAGCACGCCGTCACGGATCAAATAGAGCTTTTCCGCGTGCTGGGCGATGCTCAGCTCGTGGGTGATCATGACGATGGTGGCGCCGCCCTGATGGATGGCGGAAAACAGCGACATGATCTGCTCGCCGCTGGCGGTATCCAGCGCGCCGGTGGGCTCGTCGGCGAACAGCACCTTCGGCCGTCCCGCCATGGCCCGGGCGATGGCCACCCTCTGCTGCTGGCCGCCGGAAAGCTGGTTGGGGAGGAAATCCATCCGCTCCCCCAGGCCCAGCCCCTGCAGCAGCTCCTCCGCCCGTTCCAGACGCTCTTTTTTGTTCACGCCCGCATACAGCAGCGGCAGCGCCACGTTCTCTTTGGCGGAAAGCTTTGGCAGCAGATAAAAGCTTTGGAACACAAAGCCGATGAGGGAGTTGCGGATCTCCGTCAGCCGGTTTTCACTGGCCATGGCAACGTTTTCCCCGTTGAGGAAATAGGTGCCGGAGGTGGGCGTGTCCAGGCAGCCCATCAGGTTCATCAGGGTGGTTTTGCCGGAGCCGGAGGGCCCCATGATGGCGATATATTCGCCCTGGTCCACCTGTAAATTGACGTGTTTTAAAATGGGCACCGTCTCCTTGCCCTGTTGGTAATCCTTGCAGATATCAGTCAGTTCAATCAGCATAAGCGTTATCCTTTTGCGTGGTTGTCGGTTTTGGCGGTGATAAAGGGGGATTTGTCGAGCTGTTACCGGCTGCGCGAAATCTGCCCCACAAGGGTAGCGCGGCTGCCCACAGCCGCACCGCCGCAGGCGGTTCTTGGTATAAACAACATTGAAAGACAAACAAATCA